>NZ_JACVVG010000003.1:0-213080 GCF_016647875.1 Pseudomonas sp. S36
TGCCCGTCACCTCCCTCCGCAATCCCTACGCTCGGCCTCCTGAAGTCGCAACCTGTGTTGCCTGAACTACCGCGCGCTTAGAAGCAAGAGCGGTCGACTTCATTTAATTAATACGTGGATATGTTTAGGGTTGCAGCTGCAGCTGCAGTTTTCACACTATAACGCTTCTTCATTAAAGCCGAATGAAAGTGATTCACCGTCTCTTACAGATGACATAAATACACCGATAAAAACCATCAACTTCAACCCTGGCCACCGACGGCGCTTTCGCACGCTCCGCAGCAAACGGTTAGACTGTGCCACCTGCCACCCACATTGGCAGGCCCTACCCCGACCCGCCGGAGCCCGTCACCCGATGTTCATCCTGAGCCGCCTCGACAGCGTGCCACCCGAGTCCTTCCAGAACCAGATCCGCGAGCTGGTGATTCATGCCGTGGGCACACTGAGCAGCGTCGCCATCACTGCCGACAACCCCCTCTACCCGCTGTACCAGTACGGCGTCGGCATGGAGGTGCACCAATACCTGCAAGCGCTGGATGGCACACGCGGCCTGTCAGTGGCCCTGACACTGGCACTGGACGCCGATGCACCTGACAAGCTGCTGGGCTTCGCCCTCACCCTGCCCGCCCAGGACGATGACCAGGCGTGCGAGCTAGCCTTCCTGGCAGTGCACCCCGACCACCGCCGCCAAGGGATCGCCCGGGCCCTGTTGGGCGACCTGCAAGGCCGGCAAGCCTGTGTGGAGCTGAATGCCTTCGTCAGCCAGGTACAGTGGTTCGAAGCCATGGGCATGCAGGTAGTGGCCGCCAACGGTCCGCAGGTGCTGATGAGCAGTACCGGTCAACCAAGCGGCGCCCTGATCGGCCGCCTGGACATCGCGCCCATCTACGAAACCACCGAGGTCATGCAGATTCACACCTACCTGCTCAACCAGCAGGGCGAAGATGCCATGATCGAGGCCGAACAGCAGCGCGACGAACGCCTGGACGCGTTGAGCCTGCAGGCCCAGGCCTGTGTGCGCCAGCGCCAGACAGTCCATTGAGGCGGCGCGGGCTGCCTGCGCAGCCCGTTTGTTTCAGGCGTGCACCCAGCGGCGATGCAACCCACGCGCCACGGCATCCAGCGCGAACCCCAGTACACCAATCAACAGCACCATGGCCATCAGCTCGGAGTACGCCAAGCGGTCGCGGGTATCAAGAATGAAGTAGCCCAGGCCCGCACTCACGCCCAGCATTTCGCAGGGCACCAGCACGATCCAGAGAATACCGATGGCTAGGCGAACGCCTGTCAGCACATGCCCGATCACCCCCGGCACGATGACCTTGCACAGGGTTTCCCAACGGGTGGCACTCAGGCTCCGGCTCAATTGCAACCAGCGCGGGTCCAGTTGGCGAACACCTGCTGCTGTGTTCAGCAAAATCGGCCACAGCGCGGCGAACGCCAGCAGAAAATAGATAGGCTGGTCCCCTACCCCCATCAGCATCACCACCACGGGCATCCAGGACAGGGGCGAGATCATGCGCAAAAACTGGAACGCCGGTGTGGTTGCGGCTTCCAGGTGGCGGTAGCTGCCCACCAGCAAACCCAGCGGTACGCCGATCAACAATGCCAGTAGCAGGCCCACCAGAATACGCTTCAGGCTCACCCAGATGTGCCCGTATACCTCGCCCTGCCCTAACAGTTCGACCAGGCTGGCCAGGGTCGCCGCCGGTGAAAACCGCGCCGACAGCCCATCGGCCTGGCCGAACACTTCCACCCCGGCCCACCACAGCACCAACAGCGCCAGCAACCCGGCCAGCCCGAGGCTGGCATGAACGACATGCTTGCGCATCAGACCGCGAACTCCTCACTGCGCTCGAAGTTGTCGGCGATGCCGAACACCGAGGGCCCACCTACTGCCGCAATGGCGTTGCGCACAAAGCGGTCATCCACCAGGTCGCGGGCTATGTGGGCAGGGTCCAGATTGGCCAGGAAGCGGTTATCACCCTCGATCAACGTCGTCTTCAGGCGTTTCACCAGTTCTTCGGTATAGCTCGGGTAAGGGTACGGCTGGAAGTCGATACGCTTTTCATCCCACTGCTGATGGCGGATGGCGCCGCTGGCGATGTACCCGGCACGGTCGTCGGCAGCGGGCGCCAGCACCTTGGCCAGCACGGCGGGCTCATGGGGCGTGTACTTGTTGGGGCCGGCCTTGGACAGCAGCGCGGCCGCCTCGGCGCGATGGTCGCGGGTCCATTGCTGGGCCTTGACGATGGCGTTGACCACCTTCTGCGACCATTCCGGGCGGTTGTTGAGGTCGTGCTCGTGCATGAACACCACGCAGCACGCGTGATTGCGCCACACATCGCCGGTAAAGCGCTGCACCCGGCCCACCTTGAGGTTCTCGGCCAGGGCGTTGAATGGCTCGGCAACGATGTAACCGGCGATGCGCTTGCTGGCCAGGGCCGGGGGCATGTCCGAAGGTGGCAGCACCAGCAGGTTGACCTGGTTGGCAGCCAACGGCGCATTGGCGGGTTTGGAAACGGCTTCAAGGCCATTGTCGGTCAGTATCTGCTGCAACACCACGTTATGGATGGAATACCAGAACGGGATCGCTACGGTTTTGCCGCCCAGTTGCTTGATATCGTTTATATCTGGCGCCACCGTCAGCCCCGAACCACCCACGTGGTTCCAGGCGACCACCTTGGCCGGTACTTTGCTGCCATAGCGAGCCCATACGGTCATGGGCGACAGCAGGTGGATGACATTGACCTGCCCGGAGATGAACGCTTCGATCACCTGCGCCCAACTGCGCAGCAGCACCGGCCGCTCGGCCTTGATGCCTTCGGCTTCGAAAAGGCCGTTATTGTGCGCCACCAGCAACGGCGTGGCATCGGTGATCGGCAGGTAACCAATGCGCACAGGCGCATCCGGCTCGGCGGCAGCGCGCGCTTGCAGGCTGGACAACAGCGGCAAGGCGCCGGCAGCGGTGAACATGGCACCGAGCTTTAGAAAATCACGGCGTGAAGAAGAGGAGCAGCAGTCATCCATGCACATGGACAGCCTCCGAGGGCAATAGGGTTGGGTGGGGTTCGACTGTGCGGCTTGCCCGCCGAAGGGTTTTCAGAATGTCGATGCGCAAGGCGCCCAGCGCCTCGACCTGCTGCGTCCGCGGTTGCGGCAGGTCAATGGGCCATTGGCCGAGGACATGCGCTGGGTGATCGCCCAGTAGCAATACCCGATCGGACAACAGCAGGGCTTCGTCGATGTCGTGGGTAATCAGCACCGCCGCCGTGTTATGGGTGGCGATCAGTTGCAGCAGCAATTGCTGCATATCGGCCCGGGTCACTTCATCCAGTGCCCCGAACGGCTCGTCCAACAGCAGCACCTGTGGCTGGCGCGCCAGGCAGCGGGCCAGCGCCGTGCGCTGAGCCATGCCGCCCGACAGCTGCGCCGGGTACTGGTTGCGCGCATGGCCCAGGCCCACGGCGGCGATGGCATGGTCGACCCGTGCGCGACGCTCGTGCGCGGCCAGGTTGGGCTGGCGCGCAAAGTCCAGGCCGAAGGCGACGTTCTTTTCAAGGTTCAGCCAAGGCAACAGGCTCGGGTCCTGGAACGCCACCGCCAGGCGCGGATGCGGGCCCTGCAACGGTTGCCCATGGAGGCTCACGGTGCCGCCGCTGGGCTGCTGCAGCCCCGCCAACACCCGCAACAAGCTCGACTTGCCCACACCGCTTGGCCCCAGAATGCTCACGATTTCCCCGGGTGCAAGCTGGAGATCGAACTGGGCGAGCACCTGCTGCCAGCCGCCCTCGCGAGGGTAACCCAGGCTGATATCCCGGGCTTCCAGCACTACCTGCGTCATGCCGAGGCGGCCTGGCGCTGCAGCTCGGCGCGAAGCTGTACAAGGCTCGGCGTCACGATCGGCACAAAGGCCGACTCGCGCCAGCGCCGGGTAAAGCCTTCGCCATACTCGCTCAGGTAGGCCTTGCCACCGCTGGCCTGAAGCTCCAGCTGTACAGCATCGGCCGCACATTCGGCCAGGGTGATGCGCAGCTTGAACAGGGCTGCCGGCTGCTGGCGAAAGCGCTCGTCCAACAGCCCCTGCTTGAGCTCGGCAACGGTGTTTTCCAGCCGTGCGGCCAGCACCTGCTGCGCCTCCTCAAGGAACGACGCCCGCCCCTGCAGGTGCAGTTGCACCTCCTGCAACGCCCGGCGCGCAAGGCCGATGGCCATGCCACACTGCAGTGCGAGAAACGCAGGCCGGACCTGAGGCAGGAATTCACGGGCGTTTTCATGCAGCAGCCAGTCGCGGGCCAGTTGCACCTGGTGGAAGGCCAGCGCCGCCGTATTGCTGGACTGCAGGCCCATCAACTGCAGGTCGTCGGACCGTTCCAGGCCCTGTGCCCCGGACGGGATAGCCAGCACGAACGGAGCCCCCCCGGCATCGTCCTCAATGGCTGCGGCCACCACGAAGCCGCTTTTGCGCAGGTTGGTCACCCAGTGCAGGCGGCCTTCGAGGTTCCAGCCGTCATAGGTGGGGCGCCCACGCACCTGCAGCGCCTCGATGCCAGACAGGAACTTCATGGCATTGGACAGGCCGGTGGCGCCGGCCAGTTCACCCTTTAGCAGCTGCGGCAGCAGCCGCTCGCGCAGGCCCTGGTTAGGGCTGTGCAGCAGGTACTCGATAAAGGCACGCTGCCCCCAGCACACGAACGCCGTGGCCAGCGAGCGGCTGGCGATGGCGGCAATTGCCTCGACGGCATCGGTGACCTGGCCGCCGACCCCGCCCAACGCAGGGTCAACGCCAACCTGCAACAGCTGCGAGTCGGCAATGTGCGCCAGCACCTGGTGCGGTTCGCACTGGCCCCGGTCGATGGCTTCGGCGTTGGCATCCAGCCACGTCCGAAATGCACAATCTTGCATGATCTTGCTCCTTGTAAAACGCCGCGGCCGCCGGGCGACCCCTATGCGGCACCAGGCCGCTCCTACACCGACCACCCACCTGGCAGCCCGTTGGGTGAATCAGGCAGACGGCTGATGCCAGCGGTATTTGCCCAGCTCGTCATTGAGCGGCGTCTGGGCGAACACATTAGCAAAGTTGCACAGGGTTGCGAGGCTCACCCCCAGAATCACTTCCAGGGCGTTACCTTCTGTGAAACCGGCGTCAAGGAACGCCTGGTAGGTCGCGTCACTGACATTGCCACGGGTGGCGATGACTTCACGGGCAAAGGCCGCCAGGGTTTCATAGCGTGCATCGGGCAACTCACCGCGGGCACGCAGTGCATCGACCACCTCCTGGGGCAGCTTGGCCTTGTTCAGCGCCACGGCCGTGTGGCCTGCCACACAGAAGTCACAACCGTGCTGGGTGGCGGCAATCAACTGCACCACTTCACGTTCGGCGAGGGTGAGTTCCGATTTGCCGTTCAATGCAGAAACGGTCACATAGGTTTCCAGCGCAGCCGGTGCATTGGCCAGCACCCCCAGCAGGTTGGGGATGAAGCCGGAGTTCTTCTGGGCGTTTTCCAAAAACGGCCGGGCTGCCTCGGGGGCGCTTTGCAGGGTATGTAGGGTAATGCGCGAGGACATGAGGTAGTCTCCATACTGGGTGTGCCTACAGTCTGTTGGTTATAAGAAATTCGCTCCATATTCATCAGTCGCTTTTACTTGCTCCAGAGTGTTTGTATTAGATGATTTGCGCCAGCCACCTCGTTGAATGGTTATTAGAAAGCCTGGAACTCGATGCCAGCCTGTTCCACGTGGGCCGCTATTGCGGCGGCTGGCACGCCAGCACCCATGGCATGGGCCACGCCAGTTTTCACCTGGTGGTACAGGGCCATTGCTGGTTGCACGCAGCCGGGCAAGCGCAACCGGTGCGGCTCGAGCGTGGTGATGCGGTGTTTCTGTTGCGTGACATCGAATACCGGCTGGCCAGTGAGCAGGACACCGCGGGCGCCTGCGCCCAACCGCGCCAGGCCATGCAGACGCTGGATGCCGAAGCGGTGGACGGCGTGGGGCTGGTGTGCGGCTTTTTCCACTTCAGCAGCGGGTTGTCTACGCTGATTGCCGAAGGGCTGGCCGACCTTATCGTGCTCCGCGCCGACGACCCGGCGGGCAGTGCAGCCCAGGCGCTGTTCGGGTTGATCATGGAGGAATGCCGGCGCCCGGCCGGGCCGTCACAGGTATTGCTGGAGCGCCTGACTCATCTGCTGTTCCTGTATGCGTTGCGCCAACAGGTGCATGCCGGGCAGAAGTATGGGGGCTTGATCGCCCTCGCCCGCCAGCCCAACTTTGCCGAACTGCTGGAGCAACTGATCGGTGACCCCGGGCAGCCCTGGACACTGGAACGCATGGCGGCGTGCACCGGCCTGTCGCGGTCGGCATTTTTCAAACGCTTCAACGAACTGGCCGGCCAGTCGCCTGGGCAGGTACTGCTGGCGCTGCGCATGCGCCATGCCAGCCAGTTGCTGCGGGCGGGGCACACAGTGGAGCAAGTGGCCGTGCAAGCCGGGTACCAGTCGGTGGCCGCGTTCACCCGAGCCTTCACCAAGGCCATCGGCGTGCAGCCTGGGGCGTACCGGCGCCAGCACGACAGCCGTTAGGAGCGCGGAGCGCTGTCCAGCGCGCCCTGCCACTCATGCCGTTACGTTGTATGACTGTTCAACAATAATGGCTATATGTAATCATCCAAAGCAAAACAGTATTCGTGAGGGTACGGTCCACTCCCTAATCCGCAGCGCTTCCAGAGCCTGGCGCCTTTCCGGTGACTTGGCATCGCGTCACCAGCTCCCGAGGCCTGCCTGCCACCGTAGGAGCATCTGATGCAGTTGAGGAATATGAAAATCGGCGTTCGCGCAGCCAGCGTGTTTGCCGTGCTGGGTTTGCTGGTACTGATACTGGGCATGACCGCCCTGTATGAAACCCAGAAGATGGACCAGTCTACGGATGAAATACGCCTGACCTGGATGCCCACCGTGATGTCGCTCAGCGATATCAACAGCAACCTTGGCCGGGCCCGCGCACTCACCCTGCGCAGCGCACTGGACGACGACCCCGCTGAACGCAGCCGCAACCTGGAGCTGATCCGGGGGGTAGAAGCGCAGTTGCAAAAAGGCATCGAAGACTACGTCGGTACCATAGTCAGCGAAGAAGACCGCGCCCTGTTCGAAACCTTTAAAAGTACCTACCGGGATTACCTGCAGGTCCAGACCGAGGTGCTGCAGGACATCTCGGCCGGCCGCCTGGACAACGCCAAGCAGTCGATCACTGGCCCGCTCACTGACCGCGCCGACACCATGATGCAGGCCATGACTGCCCTGATCACCTTCAATGGCAAAGGTGCCGAAGCTGCTTCCCAGTTGAGCAGTGACGTGGCCGATGAAGCGTATGTGGCCATCATCGGCGCGCTGGTCATCATCATGCTGGCCTTGCTGGCCATCGCCACCCTGCTCACACGCAGCATCGTGGTGCCCCTGGCAGACGCCGTGGCCGTGGCCGAACGTGTCGCAACCGGTGACCTCACCCAGCAGATCCGTGTGGTCGGCCGCGACGAGCCAGCGTTGCTGCTGGCGGCGTTGAGCCGCATGCAGGGCAACCTGCGCGAAACCATCGGCAAGATCGTCGCGTCGTCCGACCAGTTGGCGTCGGCGTCCGAAGAGCTGCACACCGTGACCGAGGACACCAGCCGCGGCCTCCACCAGCAAAGCGCGGAAATCGATCAGGCAGCCACCGCCGTGAACCAGATGACCGCCGCTGTCGAGGAAGTCGCCAACAACGCCGTGAGCACTGCCGATGCGTCCAAAGGTGCCGACCAGACGACACGCGACGGCCGTGACCGGGTCAACCAGGCGCTGGCGTCCATTGAGCAGTTGGTGGCGGAAGTGACCGGCACCTCCGGCGAGATCCAGCAACTGGCCAGCAGTGCCAACGAGATCAGCCGGGTGCTGGATGTGATCGGCGCCATCGCCGGGCAAACCAACCTGTTGGCGCTCAACGCCGCCATCGAAGCGGCCCGCGCTGGCGAGGCGGGCCGGGGCTTTGCGGTCGTGGCCGACGAGGTACGCGCGCTGGCCCACCGTACCCAGCAGTCCACCGCAGAAATCGAGCAGATGATCACCGGTATCCAGAACGGTACCGAGCGTGCGGTCACCGCCATGGGCAGCAGCCAGGACCGTGCGTCTGGCACGCTTGAAGTGGCGCAGGGTGCCGGCCAGGCGCTGGAAGTGATCGCCGAGGCAATCGCCTCGATCAACCAGCGTAACCTGGTGATTGCCAGCGCATCGGAGCAGCAGGCGCAAGTGGCGCGGGAAGTGGACCGCAACCTGGTCAACATCCGCGACCTGTCCATGCAGACCTCGGCCGGTGCCAACCAGACCAGTGCAGCGGCCCAGGACCTGTCGCGCCTGGCAGTGGACCTCAATGCCATGGTGGCGCAGTTCAAGGTCTGACCCATAAAGACCGGGGGCCGCATGGCGGCCCCCGGTCAATTCAGCCTGGCAGGGGGATCACTTCACCGTCACTGCCCGCCCCGCCTTCTCCACCTTGCCCCGGGTTGCCAGGCAGTAATACAGCGGCACCGTCACCAACAGGCCGAACAGCCAGGACAGGTCTGCCCCTTCGACGATGTTCGAGTACGGCCCCACATACAGCGATGTATTGGCAAACGGCAACTGCACCAGGATGCCGCAGGCGTAGGCAATGATGGCGTGGTGGTTGAAGCGGCCATAGATGCCGCCGTCGGCGCTGAAAATCGAGGCGATGTCGTACTGGCCCTTCTTGATCAGGTAGAAGTCGATCAGGTTGATCGATGCCCAGGGCACCAGCACCAGCAGCAGCGCCAGGATCAGGCCGATGAATTGGCCGATGAAGTCGGCCGACGCATTCAGGGCAACCAGGCCGCAACCCGCCAGAATTACGCTGGCCAGTACCACGCGTACCTTGATGCTGGGCGTCCAGTGGGCCACGAAGGTCTGGATGGCGGTCACGATCGACAACACGGCGCCATACAGGTTGAGGGCGTTGTGGCTGATGATGTTGAGCAGGAACAACACCATCAGGATCGGCCCCAGCCAGCCAGTGGCCTGTTTCACTGCATCCATCGCATCAGTGCCTTCCGGCACGCACAGCACCGCCACCGTGCCGAAGCTGAAGCACAGGATAGTGCCCAGGGTGGCGCCGAAATAGGTGGCCCAGAACGGCTTGGCGATCCCGACCTCACGCGGCAGGTAACGCGAGTAGTCCGAGGTGTACGGCGAGAAGCTGATCTGCCAGATGATGCCCAGCGAGACGGTGGCGATGAAGCCGGACAGGTTGAAAGCCCCGCGGGTAAGGAAGTCGGCGGGCAGGGTCTGGGCGAACATCATGATGAAACCGGCCAGCAGCGCCGAGCCCATCACCCAGGTACCGATACGGTTGAGGGTATGGATGAAGCGATAGCCGATGACGCCGATGGCCGTGGCGCTGAGGGCACCGATGACGATCGCCCCCGGCATCGGCACGCTTGGGGCGATGCCATGAATGGTCTTGCCTGCCAGCACGATGTTGGAGATGAAGAAGCCGACGTAGATCAGCGCGGTAAAGAAGACGATCAGCAGCGCACCGTAGCGGCCGAACTGGCCGCGGCTCTGCACCATCTGCGGAATGCCCAGCTGCGGTCCCTGCGCAGAGGCAAGGGCGATGACCACGCCCCCGACCAGATGGCCCAGCACGATAGCGACCAGCCCCCACAGCAGGTTCAGGTGAAACACCTGGACCACCATGGCGCCGGTGACAATGGGCAGTGGCGCGATGTTGGTGCTGAACCAGAGGGTGAACAGGTCGCGCGCCTTCCCATGGCGCTCGGCAGGTGGAACGTAATCGACCGTGTGATTCTCGACAAACTGGTGTTGCGACGACGGTTGGGACATGGTTTTTAGCTCGAAAGGTCGTTTTTATCTTTGTAGGAAACCGCATCAAGGCGGCCTCTCAGCTGCGGACCATATTATGGTATTCCAAACTTTTGACAACACTGATACGCATTAAAAAAACCCGGCTGATCCGTTTCCGCAGCCGATGGCAAAAATCAACTTGGTGCTCAACCCCTTTATATACGTGGCCTGCAGCCGTTCATCGCGCATATTCCACGTACAAAAATTCCGCTTGCAAAATAGGTATTACGGTATACCATCAGACACATCAACGATAAAAACCGCGGCCCACCGCAGCTTTAGAGGTACACAAGATGATCGACGCAACCGTCTACAAAAACGTCCTGGGTTCCTTCCCGTCCGGCGTTACCGTCATCACCACCCTGGACGACGACGGCGCGGTCGTCGGCCTGACCGCCAGCGCGTTCTCGTCGCTGTCGATGGACCCGCCACTGGTCCTGTTCTGCCCCAACTACACGTCTGATTCCTACCCTGTGCTCATTCGCCAAAAGCGCTTTGCCATTCACCTGCTCTCCGGTGAACAGCAAGCGCAGGCTTATGCGTTCGCTAAAAAAGGCAAGGACAAGGCTGCCGGCATCGAATGGTCGCTGAGCGCCTTGGGCAACCCGATCCTGGCCGGGGCTACCGCCGTGATCGAGTGCGAGTTGTGGCGCGAGTACGAAGGCGGTGACCACGCCATCATGGTCGGCAAAGTGCACAACCTGATTGTCCCGGATGAAGCGCCGCGGCCAATGGTGTACTGCCGCGGCAAAATGGCCACCCTGCCGGCGTTCGCCTGACCCCTTCCCCCTATCAAAGCCCATGGCGCCAGCCCTGCCCGGCGCCAGACATTTTCAAGCGTTGAGGAACCCCCCATGAAATTTTCGTTGTTCGTGCACATGGAACGTTGGGATGAACAGGTCAGCCACCGCCAGTTGTTCGAAGACCTCACCGAACTGACCCTGATGGCCGAAGACGGCGGTTTCAGCACCGTGTGGATTGGCGAACACCACGCCATGGAATACACCATCTCGCCAAGCCCCATGCCACTGCTGGCCTACCTGGCGGCACGCACCGAGAAGATTCGCCTGGGCGCCGGCACCATCATCGCGCCGTTCTGGAACCCCATCCGCGTGGCCGGCGAGTGCGCCCTGCTCGACGTGATCAGCAACGGCCGCATGGAAGTGGGCCTGGCCCGGGGTGCCTACCAGTTCGAATTCGACCGCATGGCGGGTGGCATGCCCGCAACTGACGGCGGCAAGGCCCTGCGCGAAATGGTGCCGGTGGTGCGCAAACTGTGGGAAGGCGACTACGCCCACGAGGGCGAGGTGTACAAGTTCCCCACCTCCACCAGCGTACCCAAGCCGTTCAACGCCACGCCGCCGATGTGGATCGCCGCCCGCGACCCAGACTCGCACAACTTCGCCGTGGCCAATGGCTGCAATGTCATGGTCACCCCGCTGATGAAGGGCGACGAGGAAGTGCTGGACCTGAAGAACAAGTTCCAGGCAGCCCTGGACAACAACCCGGGCGTGCCGCGCCCACAACTGATGGTGCTGCGCCACACTCACGTGCACAGCCCAGACGAGCCGGAAGGCTGGAAGGTGGGCGCGCAGGCCATTTCGCGCTTCTACCGCACCTTCGATGCCTGGTTTGGCAACAAGACCGTGCCTGTGAACGGTTTCCTGGCGCCGAGCCCGGAATCGAAGTTCGTCGAAGTGCCGGCG
Organism: Pseudomonas sp. S36; assembly: GCF_016647875.1. NCBI lineage: Bacteria > Pseudomonadati > Pseudomonadota > Gammaproteobacteria > Pseudomonadales > Pseudomonadaceae > Pseudomonas > Pseudomonas sp. S36. The sequence goes on from NZ_JACVVG010000003.1 coordinate 11,612, forward strand.
TTCCAGCTGGAGAATATCCGCAAGAACACCATGATCGGCACGCCGGAAGAAATCATCGCGCGCATCCGCTACTACCAGGAGCTGGGCGTCGACGAATTCAGCTTCTGGTGCGACAACAGCCTGCCCCACGCCGAGAAGAAAAAGTCGCTTGAACTGTTCATCAAGGAAGTGGTGCCGGCGTTCGCCTGATTCCCATTGCCTGACTGATTGCGGGATATGCCCGCTCCCGTGGGCCTTAGCGGCCCGCGCGAGCGGGCTTTTTAGGTGTACGCCACTAGCTTTGTGTTGATTGGGCAGTCAAGGGCCAAGCGTTCGCGCGCAAATGGCGCAGGAATAATTGGCCCGAAACAAGCGTAGGAGCGAGCGCAGCTCGCGATGCGCCGCGCGGGCGGCGCTCGATCTCCCAACCACCACCACACCCAAGCCCGCCACCTTTCGTCCCCGCGAACGAGAAATTTCCAGGCCCCTCTTGCACAACAAATATTATGGTATACCATCAGACAACAAGAACTGATCAACCTCACTAGGAGCGCTCCATGAGTTTCGAAATTCGCAAGATCGTCACCTATTCCGAAGAGACCCGCATCGAAGGCGGCAAGGCCACCGACAAGCCCGTGACCATGGTCGGGCTGGCAGTGGTCATCAAGAACCCTTGGGCCGGTCGCGGTTTTGTTGAAGATCTGAAGCCCGAGATTCGTGCCAACTGCTCGGAGCTGGGTGCACTGATGGTAGAGCGCCTTACCGCTGCCATCGGCGGTGCCGACAAGATCGAGGCCTATGGCAAGGCCGCCGTGGTCGGTGCAGACGGCGAAATCGAGCACGCCTCGGCCGTGATCCATACCCTGCGTTTCGGCAACCATTACCGCGAAGCGGTCCAGGCCAAGAGCTACCTGAGCTTTACCAACAAGCGCGGTGGCCCTGGCACCTCGATCCAGATCCCGATGATGCAGAAGGACGACGAAGGCCTGCGCTCGCACTACATCACCCTGGAAATGCAGATCGAAGACGCGCCGCGTGCCGACGAGATCGTGGTGGTGCTGGGCGCTGCCGACGGTGGCCGCCTGCACCCGCGCATCGGCAACCGCTATATCGACCTCGAAGAACTGGCTGCCGAAAAAGCCAACGCTCAATAACAATAACCAAGACGGGCCGGGGCGTGGCGTGTGTACCCGCCGCGCCCGACCTTCAAGGAGCGCCCTCCATGATTCAGCCTGTCGCTGAACGCACCCCCGCCGGCACCAGCTACCTGAGCGTGGGCCAGGGCCAACCTGTGGTACTGATCCACGGCGTGGGCCTGAACAAGGAAATGTGGGGCGGGCAGATCGTTGGCCTGGCCAACGACTACCGCGTCATCGCCTACGACATGCTCGGCCACGGCCACAGCGCCCTGCCAGCTGCCGACACCGGCCTGGAGGGTTACGCCGCCCAGCTGGCCGAGTTGCTGGACCACCTGCAGATCCCCCAGGCAACCGTGATCGGTTTCTCCATGGGTGGCCTGGTGGCCCGTGCCTTCGCCCTGCATTACCCACAGCGCCTGGCTGCGCTGGTGGTGCTCAACAGCGTGTTCAACCGCAGCCCCGAGCAGAGCGCCGGCGTTATCGCCCGTGCCGCACAGGCCGCGGAGCTTGGCCCTGACGCCAACGTCGACGCCGCGCTCGAGCGCTGGTTCAGCCGTGAATACAAAGCGGCCAACCCCGCCCAGGTGGCCGCCATCCGCCAGGTGCTGGCCGGCAACGACCCGCAGGGCTACCACACCACCTATTCACTGTTCGCCACCCAGGACATGTACCGCGCAGGCGACCTAGGCAGCATTCAGGTGCCCACGCTGATTGCCACCGGCGAGCTCGACGCCGGCTCCACGCCCGCCATGACCCGCCAGCTTGCCGCCAGTATTCCAGGCGCCCACAGCGTGGTGCTTGCTGAACAACGGCATATGATGGCAGTGGAAGCACCACGTGAAGTCAACAAGATGCTGCTGGACTTTCTTGCAAACGCCCGCAGCCTGACCGAATCCGCCAAGGGGATTGTTGCATGACCCTCGTTCGTTTCCAGATGTGCATCGACGGCCAATGGCACGATGCCCAGAGCGGCAAGACCTTCGACAGCCTCAACCCGGCCACGGCCCAGGCCTGGGCACAACTGCCCGACGCCGACGAGGCCGACGTGGAACTGGCTGTGCAGGCCGCCCAGCGCGCCTTTGACAGCCCGCAGTGGCGCAGCATTACCGCCACGGCACGTGGCAAGCTGCTGCGCCGCCTCGGGGACCTGATCGCCGAGAACAAAGAGCACCTGGCCCAGCTGGAGAGCCGCGACAACGGCAAGCTGATCCGCGAAACCCGCGGCCAGGTCGGCTACCTGCCGGAGTTCTTCCACTACACCGCGGGCCTGGCCGATAAGCTCGAGGGCGGCACCCTGCCCCTGGACAAGCCGGACCTGTTCGCCTACACCGTGCACGAGCCCATCGGCGTGGTAGCCGGGATCATCCCGTGGAACAGCCCGCTGTACCTCACCGCCATCAAGCTGGCCCCTGCCCTGGCAGCGGGCAACACCATCGTGCTCAAGCCTTCCGAGCATGCCTCGGCCACCATTCTCGAGCTCGCCCGCCTGGCGCTGGAGGCTGGCTTCCCTGCCGGCGTGGTCAACGTGGTGACCGGCTACGGCCCCAGCACCGGCGCTGCCCTCACCCGCCACCCGCTGGTGCGCAAGATCGCGTTCACCGGTGGCGCCGCCACGGCACGGCACGTGGTGCGCAGCAGTGCAGAAAACTTCGCCAAGCTGTCGCTGGAACTGGGTGGCAAGTCGCCGAACATCATCTTTGCCGACGCTGACCTGGACAGCGCCATCAACGGCGCAGTAGCCGGTATCTATGCCGCCTCCGGGCAAAGCTGCGTGGCCGGTTCGCGCCTGCTGGTACAGGACGAGATCTTCGATGAGTTCATCGAACGCCTCATCGCCCGGGCCAAGCGTATCCGCATCGGCAGCCCGCAGGATGACGCCAGCGAGATGGGCCCCATGGCCACGGCGCAACAGCTGGCAGTGGTCGAAACCCTGGTGGCCGCAGCCAAGGCCGAAGGCGCCAAGCTGCACATGGGCGGCAAGCGTGCCGAAGTAGAAGGCGACGGCTGGTTCTACGAGCCCACCCTGTTCGAGTGCGACAGCAACTCGATGACCATCATGCAGGAAGAGGTGTTCGGGCCGGTCGCCGCGGTGATCCGCTTCAAGACCGAAGCAGAAGCACTGGCCATCGCCAACGACTCGCAGTTCGGCCTGGCGGCCGGCATCTGGACCCGCGACCTGGGCCGCGCCCACCGCCTGGCCCGCGACGTGCGCTCGGGCATCATCTGGGTCAACACCTACCGCGCCGTCTCGGCCATGGCACCGATCGGCGGGTTCAAGAACAGCGGCTACGGCCGTGAAAGCGGCATCGATTCGGTGCTGGCCTATACCGAGCTGAAGACCGTGTGGATCAACCTGTCCACCGCGCCCATGCCCGACCCGTTCGTGATGCGCTAAGAGGTAACACCCGATGATCGAACCTGGCATCTACAAAGACGTGATGGGCTCGTTCCCGTCCGGCGTGACCGTGGTCACCACCCTGGACGCGGATGGCGGCATTGTCGGCATCACCGCCAGTGCCTTCAGCGCGCTGTCGATCGACCCGGCGCTGGTACTGTTCTGCCCCAACTACGCGTCCGATACCTACCCTGTGCTGCGTGACAGCAAGCAGTTCGCCATTCACCTGCTGTCTGCCGAACAGACCGCAGAAGCCTATGCCTTTGCTGGCAAGGGCAAAGATAAAGCCAAGCACCTGGAATGGCACCTGAGCGAACTGGGCAACCCGCTGCTGGCCAAGGCTACCGCGATCATCGAGTGCGAGCTGTGGCGAGAGTATGACGGGGGTGATCATGCGATCATCGTCGGCGCCGTGAAAAACCTGGTGCTGCCGGCCGAGCCGGTGACGCCCATGGTTTATCACAAGGGCAAACTGGGCGCCTTGCCGCCCCTGGGCTGACGCTGGCGTAGCCGGGGTTGCTGTGCAGCCCCTGGCCACCCAATCACATAGGAACACCGCGCATGAGCAACGAAAAATACGAGAAAGGCCTGCAAATCCGCACCCAGGTACTGGGTGAGGAATACGTCAACCGTTCTATCCAGAACGCCGACGAATTCACCAAACCGCTGCAGGAACTGGTCACCGAATACTGCTGGGGGCACGTGTGGGGCCGTGAAGGCTTGTCGCTCAAAGAACGCAGCATGATAAACTTGGCCATGATTTCCGCACTCAACCGGCCCCACGAGCTCAAGCTGCACATTCGCGGTGCACTGCGTAATGGCCTTAGCCGCGAGCAGGTACGCGAAATCCTGCTCCAGGTCGGCATCTACTGCGGCGTACCGGCCGCGGTGGACAGCTTCCGCCTGGCCCGGGAAGCGTTCGCCGAGGCCGATGCGGAGCCCACCCGTTAACACCGGGCTGTTCGAACCCGCGCAAGGAGCACCCCGGTTCATGGTGCTGTTGCGAGCGTGATCGGGCAGCCTCTTTCAGAGCGCACTTGATGAAACGCCAGCCACTCGACGACAGCTTCAAGGTCAACCGCAACCCCGTCACCCTGCGCGAAATCGTGCTCGACAAGCTGCGCGGTGCGATCATGAATTTCCACCTGCTGCCGGGCGATCGCCTGGTCGAGCGCGACCTCTGCGACCGCCTCGGGGTCAGCCGTACCTCGGTGCGTGAGGCCCTTCGCCACCTGGAGTCCGAAGGGCTGGTGGAGTTCGCAGACGCCAAGGGCCCTCGCGTGGCCATCATCACCCTCGAGGATGCCCGCGATATCTACGAGCTGCGCTGCGTGCTCGAGGGCCTGATCGTGCAACTGTTCACCCTCAACGCCAAGGCCAAGGACATCCGCGCCCTGGAACGTGCGCTGGAGGTAAACCGCGAGGCCCTGGAAGAAGGCGAACTGCAACAGGTACTGGATTCGGTGCAGGGCTTCTACGACGTGTTGCTGGAAGGCTCGGGCAACCAGGTGGCGGCCCAGCAGTTGCGCCAGTTGCAGGCGCGCATCAGCTACCTGCGGGCAACCTCGGTGTCGCAAGTGAACCGCCGCGGCGCCAGCAACCTGGAAATGGAAAAGATGGTCGAGGCGATCAAGGGCGGTGACCCTGTGGTGGCCCACCAGGCCTGCGTAGAGCATGTACGCGCTGCGGCCAAGGTCGCCCTGGAATACCTGCGCCAGAAGCAGGACGACACCACCAAGGTGCGCGACATCGTCGAGCCCCTGGCCCTCAAGGAACCCCGCATAGGTCGCTGATCATGCCCAATGCCCCGCGCTACTGCCCACACTGCACAACGGAACTGGCACGGGGCGTTCCCACCGGCGATACCCACGAACGCTTGCACTGCAGCGGCTGTGGCTACATTCACTACATCAACCCCAAGGTCATCGCCGGCTGCATCATCGAACGCGACGGCAAGTACCTGCTCTGCCAGCGCGCCATTCCACCGCGCCCGGGCACCTGGACCCTGCCCGCCGGTTTCATGGAGGCCGGCGAAACCACCGAGCAGGCAGCGCTGCGCGAGGTGTGGGAAGAAAGCGGCGTACACGCCGAAATCGTTTGCCCCTATTCGATTTTCAGCGTGCCGAAGATCAGCGAGGTGTACATCATCTTCCGCGCCATCGCCACCGAGGAAACCGGCCAGTACGGCCCGGAAACCCTGGCCTACCGGTTCTTCGAGCCCGACCAGATCCCCTGGGACGACATCTACTACCCCGCCATCCGGCAGATCCTCGAGCGCTATATTCTCGAGCGCCAGGCCGGGGTCTATGGCATCTACACAGGCAATGACGACACCGGCAAAGTGCATTTCATTCGCTAGCGCACAAACTGCTCGCCAACCACGTATTCTCGGTGCACCCTAGGGGCCTTTGTATTCACGATCGGCAGAACACATGGCGAAGTGGCTAGAGGGCGGTGGCCTCATGGGCGAGCGTATCCGTCAGCATGACTGGGCATCCACCCGTCTGGGCCCGCTCGATGGCTGGCCCGATGCGCTCAAGACCACACTGGCCTTGTGCCTGGCCTCGCGATTTCCACAGGCAGTGCTGTGGGGCCCCGACCTGATTACCCTGCACAACGATGCATTCTTGCCGATTCTGGGCCAGAAGCCGCTGGCGCTGGGCACCCCGTTCAGTGAAGTCTGGCGCGAGGCCTGGTCGGACATCCGCGTACTGGCAGACCGTGCACTGGCGGGCGAAGCAGTCTTCATCGAGAACTTCCCGCTGCTCATCGACCGCGATGGCACGCCCGAGCGTGCCTATTTCACCTTTTGCTACAGCCCCATACGTGGCCATGATGGCCGCGTGCTGGGGATGCTCGACACCGTCACCGAAACCACCGCCAACGTGGTCAGCAACCAGCGGCTGAAGTTTCTCGACAGCCTGGCACGGGCGGTGGCCGAGGCTTCAGCACCCGAAGACATTCTGGCGATCACCACGCGCATGCTGGTGGAACACCTGGGGCTTTCCAGCTGCGCCTATGCGGTGATGCAGGCCGACCAGGACACCTTCACAATCTGTGGCGAAGCGGTGGCCCCCGGGGCCCCTCACCTGCTGGGCGATTACCAGTTGCATGACTTCGGCCGCCTGGCGGTAAACCGCCTGCGCAACGGCCAACCCCTGATCATCCACGACAGCCACCGCGAACTGGCCGCCGACGAGGCCGCCACGTTCGCCGCCATCGGCATCGCGGCCACCTGCTGCATGCCGCTGATAAAAGCCGGCAGGCTGACCGCGCTGATGGCCATCAACAACGGCGCGCCGCGCGCCTGGACCGCCTACGAACGGGCGCTGATCAGTGAAGTGACCGAACGCAGCTGGGCGCATATCCAGCGGGCTCAGGCCCACGGTGAAGTGCAGCAGGCAATCGCAGCGCTGGAAACCCTCAACGCCAACCTCGAGCAGCGGGTGCAGGAGCGCACCGCCCAGTTGCTGCACACCGAGGCCGAGTTGCGCCAGGCGCAAAAACTCGAAGCCATCGGCCAGCTGACTGGCGGCGTGGCACATGACATCAACAACCTGCTGACCATCATCCGCGCGTCGCTGCATTTTCTGCAGCGCCCCAACCTGGATGAGCAGCGGCGCGATCGCTACATCAAGACCATATCCGAAACCGTGGAACGCGGCGCCAAGCTCACAGGCCAGTTGCTGGCCTTTGGCCGGCGTCAGGCGTTGAACCCGCAGGTGTTCGAAGCCAGCGAGCGGCTGGAGGCAATGGCCGACATGTTCGACACGGCGGCGGGTGCGCGCATCCACGTGCAACTGCAACTGCCCGAGGCGCCGTGCCATATCCGTGCCGACATCAGCCAGCTGGAAACCGCCGTCATCAACCTGATGCTCAACGGCCGCGATGCCATGGGCGGAGCAGGCACACTGCAGCTGCGCCTGCTGGCCGATCAGCACCTGCCCGCAGCACAAGGCCAGGCGCCACAGGCAGGTGCCTTCGCGGTCATTTCGGTGAGCGACACCGGGGCCGGTATCCCTGCGGAATTGTTCGAGCGTATCTTCGACCCCTTCTTCACCACCAAGGCACCGGGTGAAGGCACTGGCCTGGGCCTCTCGCAGGTGTTCGGCTTCGCCAAGCAGTCCGGGGGTGATGTCAAGGTCAACAGCATTGAGGGCCAGGGCACCACGTTCACGCTGTACCTGCCCCAGCAGGCGCAAGACGCTGCGTTACCGGGCGAACGTTAACGCTTGGCCGCCAGCAACTGCGCCACACTCTGCGCCAGTTCCATGCGCCGGTAGGGTTTGCGCAATACCTCGAAGCCGCTCAACTGGGACGGCGTAAGGTTGGCGTAGCCGGTGATGATCAACACCGGCAATTCGGCATGCCGCTGGCGCATCTGCTGGGCAAAACGCACCCCGGTCATGTCCGGCATCACGTGGTCGGTTACCAGCAGGTCCGGCAACCAGCCTTTGTCTACCAGGCGTAGCGCGGCGGCCGCACTCGCCGCCTCGGTCACTTCGTAGCCCAGGTCGCGCAGCTGCAGGGCTGTGGCATGGCGCACGATTTCCTCATCGTCCACCAGCAGCACCCGGCTTGGGCGGGTGGCCGTCGGTGCTTCAGCGCTTTCACTGCCGCGGCAGGCAGCCGAGGAATTGCTGGCCGGCAGCCACAGGGTAGCCTGGGTGCCCTGCCCCGGCGTTGAGCGGATGGCGAACCCTCCGCCGGACTGTACCGCCAGCCCCTGCACCATCGGCAGGCCCAGCCCAGAGCCCTTGCCGATACCCTTGGTTGAGAAGAACGGCTCCATGCAGCGGCGCACCTGCTCTTCGTCCATGCCGCAGCCGTTGTCCCTGACCTCGATCCATACCAGGCGCTCAGCGGCCATGCCTTCTGGCGGTAAAGGGCAATGCGGGTCATGCCCGGCAACGATCTGCAGGTAGCCCCCATCCCCTGTAGCATCACGGGCATTGACCACCAGGTTGAGCAACGCCAGCTCCAACTGGTGAGGGTCGACCACCACAGAGGGCAGTGCCGGGTCGATATCCACGTGCACGGTCAGGGTGGGCCCGATGGAACGTGCCATCAGCTCACGCATGTCGTCCAGCAGTGTCGCCAGGCACACGGCCTGGGGCTTGAGTGTCTGGCGGCGGGCGAAGCTCAACAGGCGCGCTACCAGGTTGCGGGCCCGCTCTGCAGCTTGCAGCCCGCCGTCGATCAACCGGGGGGCGCGTTCGGCGTTCGGCTGGCGGTGCAACAGCTCGAACGAGCCGATGATGGGCGTGAGCATGTTGTTCAGGTCGTGGGCGATGCCGCCAGTCAATTGCCCGATCATTTCCATCTTGTGGGCTTCATGCAGCTGCACCATGGCCGACTCACGCTGAGCCAGTGCCGCCGCCACACGTTCTTCCAGGCTCTGGTTGAGCAAGTGCAAGGCACGTTCGGCGCGGGCATGAATGATGGCGGCCCAGGTTTGCTTGGCGGTTTCTTCCACCAATTGGCAGTCTTCCTCAAGGCACTTGCGTGCGTCGCGGAAATACACGCCCAGCACCGCTTCCAGGCGGCCTGCACGCACCACCGGTACATGCAGGGCAGCGCCCAGGCCTGCCAGGTGCGGCGGCGCCTTTTCATACACCTGCAGCACCGTCTGCTCAGCCGCTAACTGCTCATGGAAGTCAGCACCGAACGCCTGGTACGGGTGGGTACCGACCACTGAAGGCACGCCGTCGACCCAGTCCTGGCTGACCGTGAAGCACTCGCCGTCACCCTGGTCTTCCCCAAAACAGACCCGCGCAGCGCCAAGTTGCTCGGCCAGACGTTGCACAGCGTAGGCCTCGATGCGCTCGGCACTACCCAGCCCTGGCAACGTACGGCCCAGCTCCAGCAAGAAGGCCTGACGTTGCTGGAAGCGCACCCGCTCGGTGGTTTCCGATACCAGGCACAGAATGCCACCCACGCTGCCGTCGGCCTCGCGCACCGCCGAATAGGACACGTCGAAATACACCGTCTCGCCATGCCCACTGCGTTCTATATAGAAAGGGCGATCCTTGGCCGAGAAGGTCTGGCCTGTCTCGCGCACCCCACGCAGCAACGGCTCAAGGTCGTCCCACAGCTCAGACCAGTTCTCCTGGGCGGGCCGGCCCAGGGCTTGGGGGTGTTTGTTGCCGATGGTGGGGGCGTAAGCGTCGTTGTACAGCGCTACATAGGACTCGCCCCAGAACAACACAACCTGCGCCTGGGCGGGCAACAGGGTGGCCATCACCGCTTGCAGGTGCGGTGACCAGCCATGGGGCGGCCCGAGCGGTGAATCGCCCCACTGCATCGACTGCATCAAACCGCCGATGGTGCCGCCGTTCAGCAGGAAGCACAGCGGTGGTTGCCCTGCATCCACAGGTAGTTGTTGAAGGGATTTCATTTCGGGGGAATCCGCGGCTTGTGCCATCCGTCTTCGGATAAGAGCGGCACAACCGGCGTTCGTTCCCCGTTCATTGAACGCTCGTTCAACGCCGACCTTCGGCGAGCATCCTTACAGCCAGTGCCGCCAGCACCGTACCCATCAACCACCGCTGAACCTGCTGGAACAGCGGGCGCCCCGCCAGGAATACGGCGATGGAGCCGGCCATCACCGCGATCAGCGCATTGACCGTTACGCTGATGGCGATCTGCAGCGAACCCAGTACCAAGGATTGTGCCAGCACACTGCCGTGCTCCGGGCTGATGAACTGCGGCATCAGCGACAGGTACATCACGGCGATCTTCGGGTTGAGCAGGTTGGTGACAAAGCCCATGGCGAACAAGCGGCGCGGGCTGTCGGCAGGCAGATCACGCACCTGGAACGGTGAGCGCCCACCGGGTTTGACCGCCTGCCAGGCCAGGTACAGCAGGTACAGGGCGCCGCCAATGCGCAAGCCGTCGTAGGCGTAAGGCACAGCCATGACCAGGGCAGTGATCCCCAGGGCCGCACAGAGCATGTAGAAGACAAAACCCATGGCCACACCGCCCAACGAGATCAGGCCGGCCATGCGGCCCTGGCAGATGGACCGCGAGATCAGGTAGACCATGTTAGGCCCGGGGGTGAGCACCATGCCCAGGGATATCAGGGCGAAGGCCAGCAGTTGGGTGGTATCGGGCATCAGGCACATCCTTGTCGCGCAATGGGAGGTGCCAGCTTAGCCGAAGCTGTTGCGCACGGGAATTCACCGGCGTGCCGCCGGCACAGCTGTTTTTTATGCCCTGTGTTGGCCCGCCACGCACCAATTCGGCCCATGGGCAAGCGGGCGCCATCGGGCTAGGGGCTCTGCAGCGGGGCCTTCAGGGCACTGGCACCCTTCTTGCTGCCGTCCACCGCTTAAGCTTTTGTCAGCCTTAGGTTTTTTAAGGTTTATGGGTACATATTTACTAATTTCTCGTTACCCCCGCGCCCCGCATCATCGCTCCAACAAGAACGCGTTGCCCTTCGCCGGCACGCCCCCGGGCAGTTCCCGATGCCCTACCTTGCCTTGGAGTCAGTCATGACCAGTGCAGCCAGCTCGGCCCCTCTCATCGAAAAACACACGATCGGCTATGTGCCCCCGCAAGACCGCCATGGAAAGGTAAGGGATCTGTTCACACTGTGGTTCGGCGGCAACATCGCGCCGCTCCCCATCGTCACCGGCGCCCTTGGCGTGCAACTGTTTCACCTGAACCTGGTATGGGGCATCGTTGCCATCCTGGTGGGCCACCTGGTTGGTGGTGTGCTGATGGCGCTGCATTCTGCCCAAGGCCCGCAAATGGGCATCCCGCAGATGATTCAAAGCCGCGCCCAGTTCGGTTCGCTCGGCGCGCTGCTGGTAGTGGTGATCGCCGGGGTGATGTACATCGGTTTCTTCGCATCCAACATCGTGCTTGCCGGCAAGTCCCTGCATGGCGTAGCCGAATCGGTGCCGGTGCCCGTGGGCATCGTCATCGGTGCGCTGGGGTCGGGCATCATCGGCATCATCGGCTACCGCTTCATCCACGTGCTCAACCGTATCGGCACCTGGGTGCTGGGCATCGGTATCGTAGTGGGCTTCGGCTACATTTTCAGCCATGTGCAGAGTGACGACTTCCTCACCCGCGGCGGCTTCAACCTGGCCGGCTGGCTGGCCACCGTTTCACTTGCAGCCCTGTGGCAGATCGCCTTTGCCCCCTATGTGTCGGACTATTCGCGCTACCTGCCGGCTGATGTGAAGGTCAGTTCGACGTTCTGGACCACCTACCTCGGTTCGGCCCTGGGCTCCAGCCTGTCCTTCATCTTCGGCGCAGTCGCTGTGCTGGCGATCCCGGCTGGCATGGACACCATGGAGGCGGTGAAGCTGGCCACCGGCAGCCTCGGCCCGCTGATGCTGGTGCTGTTCCTGCTCAGCGTCATCAGCCACAACGCTCTCAACCTGTATGGGGCAGTGCTGTCGATCATCACCCTGGTGCAAACCTTCGCCTACCGCTGGATCCCCACCGCCAAGAGCCGTGCGGTGCTTTCATTGATCGTGCTGGGCGCTTGCTGCGTGGCGGCGGTGTTCGCCTCGGCCGACTTCATCGGCCACTTCGTGGACATGGTGCTGGTGCTGCTGGTGGTGCTGGTGCCCTGGACGGCCATCAACCTCATCGACTTCTATGCCATTCACAAAGGCGACTACGACATTCAGTCGATCTTCCAGGTGGACGGCGGTATCTACGGCCGCTACAACCCGCAAGCCCTGCTGGCCTATGCGATCGGTATCGCCGTGCAGATCCCGTTCATGAACACCCCGCTGTACGTGGGCCCGATCTCCGAGCACATCAATGGCGCCGACCTGTCCTGGCTGGTTGGCCTGGCGGTCACCTCGCCGCTGTACTGGTGGTTGGCGAGCCGCGACAGCGCCTACCGTCGTCGCCAAACCAGCGCCAAGGTAGCACTGGGCCACTGACCGTACCGCTCAACCGCCCTCAGGCAACAGGCTGCGGTCGAACATGAACGGCCGCTCGCCCTGGGGCGTGTACTGGTACAGCTGCTGCGGCCGCCCCAGCCGCGGCTGATTCTTCTGCCCGGTGTCCCTCACCCAGCCCAGCTCGCGCAGGCGCTCCAGCCGCTTGCGCAGCGAGGTGCCATTCACCGGCTGCCCCAAGCACGCCTGCACAGCGCCCAGCGCATCCAGCACGGTGAACCTCTCCCCCATCAGGTACAGCGGCAGGCTGCTGTATACCGTCTTGGCGGCCAGCCGATCACGGGCACCCTGCACCAGCAGGTTGTGGTCGAACGGCAGTAGCACCTTGCGGTCAACCACGCTGCCCAAATCGAAGAAGCCCAGTTGCTCACCGTCCACCGCCTGTTGCGGGCCCAGCAATGCCAGGTAGCAGGTGCTAAGCGACCAGCCACGCGGGTCGCGGAAGGCATTGCCTTCGGTGCCCACCTGTTCCAGGTAGCAGGGGGTTACCCGGGCTTTTTCACGCAAGGCGCGATCGGCAGCGCCATCCAGGCTGGTGTCAGGGATGCGGCCATTGATGATGACCCCGGGCAATGCCCACTGGCCTGCATGGGGTTCACGCTCGCGGCGGTGCAGCAGTACCTGCAATTGCTGGCCATCGGGCGACAGGCGCAAGGCGACGATGTCGACGCTGGCCAGTACTTCGGCTGTACTCAAAGGGTGGCTCCTGGTTGATGGCCGTGATAATTCACCAGAGCTGTAAAGTAATGCAAGCTTAAAACGCTTATCAGATGCGGCTTGACACACATAATACACCAGGTGGATTATGTAGCCATTCCAGCGAGGAGATCCGCCATGAAGATCGCCAGTTTCGATGTCGATGCGCAAAACGGCTTCACCGCCAACGCCCCTCACGAGCTGCCGGTGCCCGACGGCGACGAGATCGCACCCGACCTCAACGCCATGGCATTGCGCGCTGACGTGCGCCTTGGCAGCAAGGACGCCCACCCGGCCAACGCCAGCTGGGTTGTGGCAGACCCTGCACACATGCCGCAACCGCTGAGCCTGGCCAACGCCGACCTTACCTGGGTCAGCCACTGCGTACCCGGCACCCCCGGTTTCGAGCTGCTACCGGGGCTGCCCGCCCCCATCGACTACGACTACTTTGGAACTTTTGTGGAATGCATGATCTTGTCAACTACGCCTGAATGCCCTATTGTACCTGACATAGAAGCAATCACAGCAAGGAGAAACCATGTTGACGACCATCAACAATAACCCTCAAGCCCACGTATTCCGAGGCCTAGCGACCAATCAAGCTTCGCGCCCGAATCAGATGGCCATCACGCCCTCCTTGCAGCTCCACCCACCAACCTCCTCTCTCGCCATAGCACCCTGCCGCTCCATACGCCCCTCCCACTGACCGCACCCGACAAATTCTGCAATCGGCTTGGCACCTCTAGCCGTTATCTGCACGGGGACAGCGCCTGCCTCGCACGGCCTCCCGCGCGCGCTATTTATATTGAGGAAGACAAAATTGATTATTGACACACACGACCGCTTGAGGGGCTACCAGCACCGCATCCTGCCCGAGGCTTTTGTGAACTTGATGAAGGAGCAGGCGCTTGCGCACAAGCAACCTAATTGCCCGACGGCGCTAAAACTCTTTGAGTGCTATTGCGATCTCACGCAAACCCCATTTAACTTCACGACGCTTTCACATGAAAAATTTAGAGGGATCATTCAAGGATTCGTCGGCGCATTACTTTCAGATAATTTTGTGAGCGGCACTTTCCCAACAAGAGATCGCTGGGTTAAAACCTTCACTAATACGCTATATTTTCTAAAAAAGAACATCCCCAGCATGCCAGACCCTATCGAAGCATCTTCAGTTTACAAAGACTGCAAGAAGGTGTGGCATGAGCAATCCCGTAACAACTTCCATTACCTGGATCAAATGGCCTTGCGTTATTGGCAAGGCTGGACGGTCACTTATGGTAACGGCACAGAGAACTCGCTAATTCTACAGCCACTATGGTTCTCTCATGGCCCGTCGTTTACGCAGAGCGTATACGAGGGCTGGAAAAATATGACAGCGAATTATTCAATCACCCCGTCAACCGAACTCAATCGTTTTGTAGAATTTATTGCGCGCAACAAAGATAAATGGACAGAAGACGCATTCCAAGACCCTGTAAAACTAAAATTCATGTTTATGGAATGGAAGCAAGAGTACATGCGCATCGGATTAGAGCAAGGCAGGAAAATGCTACAAGAAATTTGGAATATGTTCATCAATAAAATTGAAAGTGCATTCATCAAACCTGGCATTTGGGCAACTCCGTTCACTGTTCTACCACGCCAAACCGGGAGCGCCGTTGAAAACTTCGGAACTAAGATCAGAAAGAACAAGGACAATGAATTTGTCCAAGACCAACTGTTGACAGAAGTGCCGCTGCAAGTAACCGACAACCAGGCCATTGAGATCATCTTTAAAAAGCTTAAAGGCGACATCCAAGCTGTAAAATCTTGGGCACTAGCTCAAACGGAAGATTTGTACAATCGAGCGCAGCGACGCGTTTACTTAGCAAAAAAAGGCAAAATTTTGCTCCATGGCAAAAAAGATGGAGTATTTCCAGAATCTCTTGAAGACAAGTGCGCAACCTTTGAACACTGCGGAATGAGTGACAACACAGATCGTATTCGAGAGATTTTCGGCTACCACGCACTGAAAGAGAAGCTCGCGTACGACCTAGGCATTCCAACTAAATCAACTCTGCTGCCCTATCAGTGCTTGCTTGTCTCAGAACACCCGAAAATCACGCCGTTCTACCTCTACGGCCTTGAATTGTATAATAAACGGGGCGTATTGAGCGGCTTCTTGCCCACCGATCAAGGACACCAGCTTATTGGTTTCAAGGATCGCCGAGGCCCCGAACTTAGCGAGATCAAAGTTGACCTGACAGAAAAAAGTGCCAAATGGGTGCAGGAAATCATTGAAATTACTACACCATTGCGCACATTACTGCGCTCACGCAATGATGATAGGTGGCGAATGCTGTTTTTAACAACCGGCGCTGCATTTAGAAATCCATCGCCGGATGCAAATAGAAACCATATGGCAGGTATGAAGTCTCATCCAAAACTCGCCGCACGCATGATGAAGCAATTTGAGCCATTCGTAGAATTACGAGGCGAAGATTTGATGAGATTCGTTTCGCGCGTTTGCCCTTCCAGGGTAAGGGCGTCCTGCGGCGTAGCGGTATATCTTGAAACGCGCGATGTTAAAAAGATGTCAGAAGCGCTCGGCCACGCTAAACACTCCGCAGGTTTGCTTTCACATTACTTGCCAGAATCAATCCTTGCATTTTTTGAGTCACGGTGGGTGCGTATCTTCCAGCGCGGCATGATTTGCTTGGCGATGAAAGACAGTCCATTCTTCATTGAGGCAATGGGTTTCGCGACGATGGACGAACTCCACTCGTTCCTCGAAAACCATGCCATCAAAGAGATCCCCACACACATTGAGGATCCTGAGCACATCAACGATGTGACCAGTCGCCGCTCGCCCAAAGATAAAGCAAGCTCGATCATTAATGTGCAACAGATTTACATTCAAGTTGAGCCAGGCATGCTGACTACCCTGCTATCACTCGAAGAAGCTGTAAACAGCGCCATGGAGCCTTCCAGGGTTTCCGGAAAAGCTCGTTACTGGGCAGAGTTTTCTAAACTGGTGTGCGCAGAAATCGTTCGCGATAACGATGGCCTGCTGCAAAGCTACCTGGACACCGCCATGAAAAATGTCGACCCCGCTCGTATGGAGGCACTGATTTATGATGCCGCCTAACGCTAACACGCAGCTTGAACGCCTTTCTGAATACCTCGCAGATCCAGCGGCAATGTTCCGACATGCGCGATGGCTGCTATCGGATTTTAACTCCCCTATCTGGGAAATCAACATTGACACAAAAGCCAATCAATTTATTGATTGGGATGTCATGCTTGAGGATGGTTCTACCCTGCTGACCCCAAAGAACGCAGGCCTTATTGCAGGCCTCCGGACTTATTTGGTGGCCGTCACTAGAAACTCAACTGACATGTCGATCGAAACAAATTCGAACAAGTTCCAGCGCGTCGAATTTGACAGAGCATGTCACATTATCGATCACTTGCTGCTCAATAGCCATTACTACGAGCTCGGGAAATATGGACTGGAGGCACTAAACAAAGACCATCTTATTTCCATCCTCAAACGAACGTGCGACTTCGGAGATCCGGAAGGCTTTTTCGAATGGCAACCATCAGTGGGAAAGCTTGCTCAGGAGCTGATGAGCGTTACGCCGCCGGAGTCTATTGATCAAGTGTTGAGGGACACACCCGGCATTGAGGATGTCACCTTTGAGCAAGAAGATGAGAACCTTTTAGGCATCGCGCCGAGAGACCTCCCGCGCGCACGCGCTGCCTTGTTCGTTCACGGCTATATGCACAAGGTAGGAACGGTCTGGAAGCCAAATCATCTTTTACTTTCTGGGAAACTCTATAAGAACACATTAGTGCTTAAGACTCGACACCGAGGGCCTATCGATGCCTTGTGCTTCGGAGGTAAGCCTTCAAAGGTAATGCGTGAATACCCTGCAGTGGCTTGGTCGACCCGCGACGATGAGCTCCCCGCTTACGAAAGGCTAGCGAGTTATCAACGCACGATTTATAAGCTCGGCGTTCTGCATGAGGCAGCCCTTCCAGCCCCCCCGATCCTCGGTTTGAGAGAGACATTGCTTTATGAGCACAAGCTGGCTAAAGGAGGTAGGCATCGCTCACTCCCAAGCGCTGTAGCCCTAGGCGCTATGAGGAAGAGCATCGAGTTTCACTTGCAGCATGGCAAGCACCTGGTTGATAGCTTTTGTTTACTGGCGCTACACAGCGTACGCACAGGGAAACCGCCTGCCCATTTCAAGAACGACGCGCTTGCAAAAATCATCCGAAAGGAAACGACTCAGCTAGGCGTTGACCGCGCCGCCGCGCAGATCCCAACCACAAGACCGAGCCTGGAAGAGTACCACTCTAGATTTCGAGAGCACCCCAGCCTCATCGAACTTCTTAGGGTGTATATCGGATCCGTCCAGATCGTTGTTGGAGCACTGATGGCTCGCCGGGTAGGCGAGCTTAAAGACCTGAAGACTTTAGGGTGCCTTGATTCGTCCGAGCTCTGGTTGATGTTTCTCAATAGAAAAAGTACAAAAGGGCTGCGTGGACTTCGACAGCTTAAGGCACGCCCTATTGACCCGCTTGCGGCGCAAATGATTAAAAATTTGATTCGCATGCAAAAAATCTTGAAACGCATTGGTTACATTGACTCTATACACACACTTTTCGCAACCCCGTGCAGCAGAGGATCTAAGAACTTTTCCAACTCCACAAAAGAGATCTTCACAAAGAATCTTGACATTTTTTGTGATTTCTTTGAAATGCCCTTGAATGCTCAAGGTCAGCGATACTATATCCGACAACACCAGCTAAGAAGATTTTTTGCTATGCTATTTTTCCATACTAACAGTTTCGGCGGCTTGGAAACTTTACAGTGGATGCTGGCTCACACAGACAAGAGTCATGTCTGGCACTACATTACCGAAAGCTTGGATGGAGTGGCATTGATGGGCGCAAAAGCCCAGTTTGTCGCGGAGCAGATTCAACACGGCGACAACAAGAGCTATCAGAACCTTGAGAAATTACTTCAAGATCGTTACGGCACCGCAGATTTCGCACTTGTTGACGCGGACGAACTGGAAGACGAGATCACCGAGCTTTTGAAGGACGGTAGTGTTACTATTGAACCAGTTTTTTTCAACGACGAGAATGGCGAGCAAATGCGCGTGATTGTCAAAGTTATAGGTGATGATAATGAGTAAACCCAACGCATCATTCACCAGGAACGCTAATTCATTACTAGCGCTACGCGACCTGCTGCTGTTGATCATAAGGCAGCCAGCTCCGTTCGCTGAAAATGACATGCTTAAAAAGGCACTGAAAAGCCAAGCCGGGATAGCTGCACTTGAAATCAGCTTCGAGGATGACGGACAGGTCAAGCAAAAGGAGCGCTTGAGCGTAAACACATTAAAGTCTCATAGTGCGAATGTATTCGAGCAGGGATTTGAGGGGCTAGACGCGTTACGAATCGCTGCGCTTGACAAAATTGAAGAGTTCAATGAGAGGTTGAACGCCTCAAACAAGAGAACCAAGGTGGGTCTATCACAGCGAACCTTGGAATTGGAAGAGCAACTCCAGTACCAGCAGCGAATCAATATGGTTCTTTTGCAAGGTATATCCCACGCAATTGGCACCTTGCGTACGATACGACACGATGTGAAGCCGCTCCTACTTGAAAAGAGAGCCAAGGATCAGGTTGATGCGCTTTTAGCTTTGCTGACAATCAACCCGCCGCCGTTCAATGCCCCTTCTTTTGATACTCGAGCACAAGTCAATGACGTTCAGGACGATATCAAGGGCAATGTGGCAGAGTTGGATGACTATCGCAAATGAGAGAACTTCAAAAGCGAAAGCTGTACAAGTCACTGGATTCCTTGGTTCTTTACGGGCATTTTGCCATTGACAAGCTGGTCACTAAAGACGGCTCTGGCCTTCCATTCATCAACTGGCCAGATGGCAGAGCCTGCTGTATCGCTAACCTGTACATGCTGGCATTACGCGATCGACCAGGTAGAAATGGTACTCAAGGTCTTTCTAGGCGAGGCGAGGGCGGTGGCACAATTGGCGAATATGCTTCAAAGATCAGCCCTTTGATACGCTACGCGCATAAGACAAATACTGACTTCATTGACTTCAATGATGGTCATTTCTCAGAGTTTATTCGTGAAATGCGCGCAGAGAGATCATCTGAGAATCCTAATGTTCGCGCCCGCTCTGAAGCAACCCTTCTGGAAATAGGGCGCGTGTGCATTGATTTTCTACAGTTTGTAGGACGCCTACATGGTGACCCCCAGTTTGTTGCGCCGGGCGGGACAATTCGGGTGGAAGAAAAACAGCAGATAACTACGGGCAGAAACGGTCAGGCAGTCAAGAACATCTACCTCCACCATCATTCGCTGCCGGTTACTGGCCGACGCAAACATAGCCGAAATCCGATCACCGAGGAAGATATCCAAAAGCTTCGGAACTCCGTAAACAGTATCAGCTCGTCCAGGAATGTTCAGCTCAGGCGTAATCTTATGCTCTCACTCTACGAGCATACTGGAGCACGGCGAGGAGAGATTGGAGAGCTCCGCGTCGAAGACGTCAAGAATGCACTACGCCTGAAAAAGCCAATGCTTCGCATGATCACGCTAAAAAATGGCATGCAGGAAGAACGCTATATTCCAATATCGCGTGCAGTGCTGACCGAAGCTAATAAATATATCCAGATGGCCAGAGCCAAGTCCATGCGCAAGTACGGGAGGAAAGACCATGGCTTTCTGTTTGTCCAAGAGCTGACCGGTATACCACTACGCTCTGAGACGTTCAGTAAGGAAATCGGGCTACTTAGGAAGCATGCTGACATTGAGCATCAGGTTTGCGGTCATATGTTCCGCCATGCATTTATTACCAATCTCTTTGTATTGCTTATCAAGCGTCACAGATTCAAAAATCAGGATGACTTCCGTAATGCTTTCCTGAACACCGCCCATTTTATGGCCGATGTGATGATGTGGACGGGGCATCGTAGCGCTGCGTCTGTCGAACGCTACATCAACCTCGCTTTTGCGCGACTAGATGGCTACGAAGAAACTTCAAGTACCGTACACATCATTCGCGTGAACCGTACCTACGACCGAGCCGAGGAGGCGCTTCTGAAACAGCTGCAGGACGGACTCGATGCAGCTGAGTACGTGATGAGGCTGCAAGAGCTGAAGCGCCAGCGTAAGGCCGATCTGCTTGATGAAGCCAAGTCGGGCACAGAAGCTTTGAAAGCAATCCAGGAGACGTACCTCGAGGACGAATAGAGGCAATGGTCACAGCCCCAGATCGCGAGCCAGCGCAAGCTCGCGATCCTCGTCGCTAGCGTGACCATCCGCAGTCAGCTTTCGCATGAGTACCTGCGTAAAGTCGCCCCAGCCCATTGAGCTAAGTTTCAGCTCCGCTATCGCCCTTTCACCTTGACCAACATTAACCTCGTAAAGCGCTGTGCAAAGTGCCACAACCGCCGTATAGGGCTCCTCATCGTCACCCTCCTCCATGCTTGTACGAGCAGTACCTCGCATCGCCGGACTGAAGATGGGGTCTAGCGATTGTCCCTGAATGGATTCTAGAAAGAGCGCATTCAGCTCCATTTCTGTGTAATGCGCGCCGGCTAACCTCCAAACACGGTCAATGGTGCGTAGCGAAAATTTGCTCTGAACTCCCCCCACCAACACGAGTTGCTGCGCGGCTTCTGGAATCAAGCACACCAACCAAGGCTTACGCTCGCCTCCTGCCTCGTTAGGGAAACCTTCAAGATCTACCAAATCCAGAAAGTCTGAGACAGCAATGAAGTAGTCCGATCGAAGCTCCTCATAGCATTGTTCAGATGCATTCACATCCATAGTAACCATCCATTTTATGCTCGGTGATTCGCTTGGTGACCTGCAGGTGCAGTTGGGGCGCATCCTCTCATGCTTGCCGCCTTCGGCCAACCGCCCTGAGCGACTCAATGATGGTTCCCTCGCCCAGTCCCCATAAGCAGTCACAATCGGAACAGTCCTCCGACGATCACGCTACCTACCTAACACGGTATTAAAGACCCTACACAGTCGCCGTGAGCGGTGGTCAGCTAGGCAGCGGCCCCAAAAGCCCACGCGTGACGACTCCCAGGAAAAATAACCATTAGCTCGCCAAGAGCCCAGACACAGGGAAACGCCACAGGCGTCATACGAGACGAAAGTGTCCGCGACGCGGGAGAAGCCTCGCCACGGATCTTCTGAACCTTATCAACGCCTGCTCTGCCAGCGTCTGCCTCCGCATCAAAACCGCGATCCGCAACAAATCACGTTGTGCCCGGCTACTGATTTATCCCTTTCGCATGCTGCCGATAACCTTAGAAATAGCATCTGCAGCATCGTAGATGCTCGGAGGCACAGAGGTATCGCTGGAGAGCTCACTGAACACCAGGTTCTCGAATTTTGCGAGCGTTGACTTGTCCATCTCCTGAGAGTTGCGCGCATAATCACTCGCAAACGCACACATTTGATGCCTCAAATTTAGCTGTAGCAATTGATGCTTTACCAAGGCCCACTGAGAGTAAATTATCCTGAAGTAATAAAGGATTAACACCTCGAGGGCGATAGAGAACACCAACGACGCGATGGCATCCACCTTATACACACCCGAAACAAGAGTTGTTAACTTATCCGAATTCCCCATTATCAAATAAACGAACGGTATGAACGCAGCCAGGCACCCCACTGACACAAGCGCCAAAAACGTCTTCTCTAGTTCCTTATTTTTAGCTTCCAGCAGAGTCGTAAACGCCTTCGCCAAGCCAAGATAGTTATTTTTGCCAAGCACCCCTTCATATCGCCTCTCGCTATCAGCAACGCGCGTTTCCCAGTCTACAAGCCCTCCTTCCCAGGCTTCGACCTTACCGTGTACCTCTCTGATCTTCTTGAGCCCATTCTCGTAAGGAGCAAGTACAAATTTTAATGGAACATCGAACCTTATTTAGTCAATTTTCTTGTATTCGATTTGCGGGTACTTTTGATCAAGGTAAAAACGAACTATCGAATGCTCATTAAAGTTATGAAACCCACCATAGCTTAGATTTCGGAGGAAGGAAGCGATTTCAAAATGAAGCTCCTTGAGCGAACCCTCATTCAACTCCCGCAAAAGCCTTTGCTTTATTGAGTCAAAAGCCGAGTTAAAATAATCATCCCCCCTGTCGAACGACATTAGCTCCAAATCGGACTCAACTAGAGTTATGATTTCGCTTACCATTGCTCTCAAGTATTCACTCGACACTGAAGAAACGAATGTCTCGTTGAGTTTTCGCAGACGAATCAAGCATGAGCTGCGCTCATCCTGAGTGAGAAACATTGTATTGCTCCGACCTTTGAGTTTATTTAAGTATTAGTTGATCGCTATCACTCGAACTCCTGAGGCATGCTGCTTGATTCGCCGGCATCCTCAGGCGATTGCTCTTCAGCGATAACAGCTCGATGTATAAATGCGAATTGATGAGCCGTTATCTTCGCTGGCTCTCCATCCTGATAATAATCTGGATCGTCCAGCTCGCCCCCATAGCGAGCACGAAGATTATCGAATATGTAGCCTGGCGAAATAATAGAGGCGATACTGTTGTAGTTTTCTCGGCCCAGATCCGACCTAACCGGTAAACCACTTTCTACTTCCCATCCTTCCCCGATGTAGGTATCAAGAAAAACATCGACCATTGCTGGATCTTTATCAAAGATCGCGCGCAAGCCCGCTTCGATTTCTTCCTGAGTACCTCCCAGTAGCCAGCGCCAGTAGAGGTGCGGTGCGTCTTTCCCTTCCTGGATGAATAGAGGCATAGCTTCATTCGCGTCGCGAATTCGACACGCGAACATATGGTAGAGCCCCTCGTTCGCGGCATCTGGGAGCACTCTGCGCTCTTCTGGCCTATCTTTTGAATGAGTTAGCCAGCGAAGGCATTCCATACCCATGACCAGCGGAGAGGCCGATCCGAGTACGGCCTCTACAGCTGCTTGTCTCTCCGATAAGGGGATGCGCCTGATGAGATGACAAATCAGGATTCCAGCCGACGTCATCGTCCCCCCCATGACAAACGCACCGCGCTCGCGTGGAAGCAGATCACCATTGCTCGCAACGGCAGTCGCGATGGCTAACGCTGAAGCTCCATCCAGAGTATCCGTTCGGTTCCGAAGCGCTTGGATCAATTTCGGCATCGCACGCATGGTGTATGCGCTCAACAGGTCGCGCTGCGAGCCAGCATCGGCCACGACGAGAGCATCAATCAAGTTAGCAATACTTCCGTCCGACACCTCCCCTGCAGGCACCCCGTAAACAAAATAACGTTTGAAATACCGGTTGGAGCAAATTCTTTGTTCATCAGCCCACTGCTTCTCCCAATCTCCACCGTAAAGCGTGTTGCCGATACGTGGAAATAGTGGTGTCAAAAGGCGCTCTCGCAACTGATTTCTTTCTTCTGATGTAGTATGAGGCATTGCACCTTCGAGGATTTGATCAACGGCGGATGGCGCTCTCTCCAAACCTCGCAAACCATCTCGTGACTCACCTTGCAAAAATAGCTGAGGGTTATCACGAATGGCCGCGTGCAGCTTCGGACACACGACCCTCAGCCCCTCAACAAGCATGAATTCTGCAATATTGACTTCACCTTTAACGAGAGGGAGCGCAAAGAGGAGAGCGTTTGTGTACAGCTTCGCAACTCTCGGTGTTTCGAACCGTGACTCAAGACCGTCGACAAAATGGCGGGTGAACACATGGACTTGACGCTGATCGAGGACAATCCCAGCTTGCTTAACGGCGTGATCAACGCCTTCGAAGGTTATTTCACGTAAGCTAATTTGGTCAGCGGGCGGCAGGTGCAAAGGCACTTGAATGATCTTTTCCAGGAAAGCCCGACCTGCTTCTTGCCCTCCATCACCGTAGCGATCACCCAGCGCAGCAGCAACGACTTCGTCATCGAAGGCCAGAACGTAGCTGGTGTATTTGAAGCTTGCGGAGAGCTTTACCAGCTTGAAAATCGCATGGGTTTCTTGCCTGTCCAGTCGGTCGATGTCATCAATCAAAATGACCAATCTTTTCCCGCTCTGACCTAGAAGCGCGTCAATCTGATCTTTCAGCTTGTCGAGACTGACCTTGGATAATGACTCTCCGATCTGCTTCGCTGCTTCACCAGGATTGATCTCGACTCCCGGAACGGTGACCGAAATCACCGATAGAATTCCGCCGTAAGACTCAAGCAGCGCTGCCGCTTTTTCTTTGAATGCCGGCTCCTTACCCAAGGCTGCAGTCATGGTGGCGAAGAACCCGCGCAACAGCGCATCCTCGGTAGAGAAGTGCCAAGGATTGAACCGAATGGTGACGATGTGGCCGTGCTCTTCAAGCGACTCCTCCATCATCTTGAGCACCGAGGTTTTCCCGTCCCCCCAAGGCCCGAACAAGCCGATGACAATGCTGGAGGGATCGCGACGCTTGGCGATGGTGTCAGCGATACGCACTGCGTAAGGCGCTCGCCCGAACCGATCTTGAAGCTTCGACGAAATGGGCTCGTCAGAGAAGTACTGATCACTATCGTCATCGTTCAGTTGCTCCTGCCCCACCTCTTCAGCAGCAGGCGCATCCGAAGAAGGCGCCAGGCTTTCAGTAGACGAGCCGAAAAGCTTGCGAAACCAATTCATGCCACCCCTCCTCCTATCTCAACCTTCCTTGGAAAGCCCGCTGCGAACGCCAAGCAGGCTGGGCTTCCCTCCCTCATGCTAGTTATGCAGGCACACCTCAACGATCTTCTGGAAGATCGAGGTCTTGGCCGCTTCACGAAGCCTCACGATGTCGTAGGTGAAACTTGAGAAGAACAGCTCGCCCAGGGGATGGTTCAGGACAGGAATGCGGACACCGGCCTCATCGGTGATGACGACGTTGTAGACCAAGCTCTGCTTTGCGATGGTTCCGTTGGTGGCCTGGTTGGACGCGACGAAGAACCACGCACCTTCCTGACCATTGTCCTGGATGAACACGCTGTGGCGCTGATTTTGTTTGGTGGGCGTGAGGTAGTAAGGCAGCGAAGCCACTTCAGCGCGAACCTGACGGGATGGGGAGGTACCGTCGTCTTGCCGCTCCTGATTATCGAACAGTGCGTTGCCAATGATGCAGGGTACTCGCAGCGTGTTGTAGGCGTTCAACCAGGTGTTGGTGTCCTTATCACGGATCAGGAATGCGCCATTCCAGAGGACATCGAAGGCCTTGGCGCCCTCTTTCCCAAACACCGCTCCAAGCTGCTTGAACTCATAGTTGAATTCGCCTTTGCACGTGTCATCGAAACGGCGGGATCGTTCGATCTTGATATGCTCGCCGTTGACCGATACGTCCAACACCTGGATGTAGACGTTCTCGCTCCAATCCCTCCGGCAGCTTATCAACTGCAAGGCATGCGCACGCAAAACCGCGCCGGTGATGGTCACGGCCTTGTCTCGGAAGATCGATTCTTTGAGGGCCAGCTCCTGCAGGCATTTCTCGATAGCGGATACAGAAGGCGCTTTTTCGAGCGCTACATCGAAGCCTTGGCAGATGGTATCGACGGATGCCGTGAAGCGATGGAGCTTCACTGAGGTGTAGTAATCGAACTGGGCTTCCGGACTACGCTGGCTGTCATTGAGTGCTTGCCAGAAGCTGTTGTACGACTCCGAGCCATCAGCCTTGGTTTTGGAAATGCTCGACCCGTTTTTGCTTTTACCCGGGGTTCTGACCTTTTCACTGACGACGAGGTAGTTCGTGCTTCCTACATCAAGCTTCGTTGGCAATGGCAGCCCTTCCCCCCTCAACACCTTGCTCGCACCGAATTTCTCCGCCAGGGTGTCAATGGTGTTTTCCCAGGCTTCATTGCCCGCGGAGTCCTTCGCCGTATCAAGCAGCAAAAGCGGATTCGACATGGTCGGCAACCCTTCCAGGAATGCCCTGACCTGGTGGGTGGCCTCATAAACGATAGGACTGAACTGCACGCCTGCACGCTTGAGAATTCGCTCGATGCGGTTGAGGCAATCCGTTTGGTGGTAGTTGATGCTGTTGTAATACAGGTCGAGTGGCTTCGCCTTCGGGCTGTTCGTGGCAAACGCCATGTACTTGCGATCACTGTTGGTAGTCGCATTGAGAGCCTGTACACGCTGGTATCGCTTGCCACTCCAATCAAACATCAGCATGCCGGAGTCGGTGACCGGCCTACTCACCGCCTCCGCGGACGCCGCACACTCCATGACGGCACGCTTGAGCGAGATCACAAGCTCCTGCTCCTTGGAGAAAAACAGGTCGTACTCCAGGGCTTCGAACACATCGTTGCCGTTCTTTTTGACAGGCCGGCTGAACACAAGCCCGAGGTAAAGATTGGCGTTGAACTCGACAGGAGCAATCTCGTAATGCTGGTGAACATCCTTCAGGTACGAGAGCTTGAGCTTTAGATCCAGCAGCGCCTGGATCACATAGCAGGGATTGAGTGAGTGCTCGGTTATCACTTGGCGGACATGGCCAGGCGCTGGAGCATGAGTGCTCAGGTACAGAAAGCCAAACACCCCTTTTCTGCCACTGAATTTGCTGTAATGCACCTTGGTGGAAGCAGGCACACCCAGCGCTTTTCGGATGAAATCTTTGATGGTGGCGTCGACGCGCGGGTAGTACGCCTCGGGTTCCTCACCGTACGCCCTGGTGACCTCAACCACTGCTGCATGAATGTGACCATGCCCTTCTTCAGGGGCAGACACACGATCAATGATGTCATTGAGATCGCCTGGCAGCTTCAGCATGTTCGTACGAGCCTTGGCTACAGCTCCAGAATCCAGCAGGTTGATTGTCATTGCGCGTTCCTTAGCAGTTGTACCAATGTGGGGTTGATCATCAGTCGGTCATCGACTTTATGGGTGGTGCTCGCATCCGACAGCGGCACATACCGTGTGATGATCTTGAAGGCATTGAGGAAGTGGATCGACGATCCGTGAGTAAACTCACGCTCAGCATTGAGCGCGTTGTCGTCCGGCTGCGTGTTGACGTACAGGAAACGAGGGATAAGGTTCAGACCAGCACATAATTCGTGCATGTCGGAGCGCTTGGTTTCGGCACGGCGAAGTGTTTTTAGAGAAAGCTCTTCACTGTCCAGGCCTCCCGACCACCGTTTCACGTCGATGCAGATGATGGTGTCATCAACGCGAATAAAGATGTCGTAGCTCTCGTAGACCGCGGGGCCCAAGAGCTCGACGAGCTCATCGAGGCTCAGCGGTTTGATCCCGAGCGCAGTGAGCACGCTGGAGAAGATGAACTCTCCCACGTTGCCCTTTAGCAGAGGTATGAGCGCAGGGTTAGGCAAGTGGACGTCGATGCCCTCGCTGGCCATGCTACAGGCCAGGTTGACAATGCCGGTTCCTGGATCCCGGTCATCGCCATCGTTGCGTATGTAATCAGGAACAAGCCACTTCCCGGGCTGGTATACAGCCTGCCCATGCAGCAGGTCGCTCAGGTGGTGGAAACTGTCGGGCGTCGTGCAGGTGGTGACATGATCCGTCACCGTCCGCGGCAAGTAGAACGCGCTGATGATTTCTTGATAGTAGGCCGAAGCTTTTACAAGCGGTGAGGCCAGCAGCTTGCGTACGTAGCTGTCTGGCGCTGTGATGCTCTCTGGTGACCTGAGCATCTCGTTAAACCTCATCGCATCGCGATTACCCTCCCGAGCACTTCTGAGGATCTTGCTTCGGAAGGCGCCTTTGAAGAAATTGTCGATATCCACGGCATCGGCAGCAACCTTGGAGGTGAACTGATCACGCTCCTCTTCCGTGGCAAAGCATCGGCTCTCGGCCTGCTGTAGACAGAACTGCATAAGCCTGTGGTTTAGCAGTGAGAGGCTGTTGATCAAGAGGTCATTGCCTTCTCGCCGAAGCCGGCTGTAACGCACCACCAAATCGTCAATGACGTCGCTGGGCAGGAAGATTTCGGTGCGCAGGTGCGTGTCACGCCGCTCTACCCGTCCCACTGCCTGAATAATGGCTTTGAGCACTGCAAGGTCATGCTCCAGATTCAGGATGCGCCGATTTTTAGGCTGCATGAGGTTCGAGTCGAACTGCGACAAACGAACCGCCTCGCTCTCACCGGAGGAAATGTGCTTGAGCAATAGGATGTGGTTCTTAACGGTATTGAGGCCTGTGTCCTTCTCACGTATCGCACTGTAGAAAGGCGTGTTCACCAACACCAAGCGATCAAAATCGTGATGGAAACCATCCGCAGCTCGCTCGACGAACAGGTTTAAACCTGTGCCGGCGCTGCCGTAGGAAGAGATCAGGCAGATACGGGTGTCGGCCTCCACCTTGAGGTAGTCGTCAATGTTGACGTCCTTGGCTAGCTGGGCGCTGAACAGGATGACCCGTATCTTGGTTCTACCCTCGAACGGTTTCAGCGTGAAGATCTTGTCTTGGTACTCACGTTGCAGGCCTTTGATACGGCCCTCGACGCTTTGCGCAAAGAGATCTTTAAACAGCTGTGCGAAGCGATTATTGAGCGAGAGGACAAACGTATTCCTACCGTCCCAGGCCGCCATCAGCATTGCCTCAATCTGCCGCCGGTAGGCCGAGATCCGGTACTTGTTATCTCGGAAGCCAGGTGGCAGCAGTGACTTCGACCAGAAGCTGTAAGCACTTTTGAAGACTGGGTCGGCACGCAAATCGCTGATGTCATCAGCAGAGGTCTTGTAAAACGGTTTGACCTCCATCGTCCTTGCTTTGGCCCGAGCTGCCCGGAGATCGGCCATGGCATCTATGTCGGTGCCGGAGCGCGTGACGACACGAACATCCAGGTTAGCCGTTCGCTCTTCACCGTATCGAGCCAGCATTCTTCTTGAGAAATTGCCAGAGTAGGAGTTCTTGAAGCCTGTGGTTGCGCTCAGGCACATCGCGCTGTTTTGCGTGGCGTGCAAGATACGTAGCAGCTTGACCTCTGGTAGCTCTAGGATCAGATCCAGGTGGAAATCAACGAACACCCGATTCTTCACAGCGTCCCCGCCGAAGGGGATTTCCTCCACCTTGATCAGCGAAAAGACGATTTTCGGGGCAAAAAAAGTGAAGAAGGCATCCACGAAGATTTCAGCATCTTTGGCACGGTCGAACACCGAGGCGACATAGGATTGATGCTGCCGGGAGGTTTTGATGAACTCCAACAGAGGCGCGTTCTGACTGGCCTCTTGACCCAGCTCCAAGAGCTGCTTGAGGGGGCTTTTCTGAGGCACCTTGGAGCATGCGTAGAGCGCGCACAGCATGACCTGCAAGAAGTCGTGCAAGGTAGGATCTTTAGTGGGGCCACCGTCATCGAAATAGAGGCGAATCTCGCTGTTGCCGCACACAGATCGCATCCTGATCCGCTTGAGCGCCTCCTCGTTATAGAAGCGTCTCGGCGTGAGGCTGAAGATGTTGCGTGACAGCGAAAGGATCTGCTCGACATCGCGATTGTTGATCGTGATATGACCAACGTTGCCGGAGCACATCGTCAGGATGGCATCGAGAGGGACACTGGTCTGGCAATCCTCATTGTAATGCCGACGCAGATCATTCATCAGCTCAGTTGTTTCGTTGAACGCGATAGGTTGCTCGTCATCTGGGCCGTACTCCTCCGAGACCATCTGCATCAGGCGGTGCAGGCCTGCAATGACGTGGGGTGGTTTCACCCTCTCGTTAACCAGCTTTTTCTTGCTCTCTTCGAAGATCCTGTCGTAACTGTCGTGCTCCTCATCGACGACGAGGTTGAAGGTAATTCCGTGAGCCTTGAAAAAATTTGCCTCATCCGAGATGAAGAAGTCGTCTCTTAGGTAAGCGATTTGCTCGTCGTGGGACAAACTGCAGGCCGCGCCTATCGGCGCGATGCTGTCTTCTTCAGCATTTGTGGGTGATCGCTTTGCACCCAGGATGGCGTCAAAGCTCAGCTTCTTGATGTTTGGCTCTTTCTTCTTGTCGATGTAGGCAATGAAAGCGCGCTTCAGGAATCGAGCGGTGGTGGCGACGAAGATGGTTGGCCCAACCTTGGCTCGCTCAAAGGGCAGAACATGATCGACCACTGCAATTTTCGCGACGTCTCGATCGGTGCGAGCATCCTTGAATAGGTCTTGAACGCTCACGAATTTAGAGCCGACCTTTTCCCTGATCACGGCTTTAGCCAGATCCTGTAATGCGAAGAGTAAGCGTATTTTCGAAGCTTCGATTCGACGTTGCAGCTCAACGTCACGAAGATGATCCGCCACGCCCAAACTCAGGTATCGCATGTACTCAGCATCAGTGGACTTCACTCCACTGAGCGCACTGCTCAGTTCGCTGATTACCTCGCGGTAGTACTCAGTGCTCAGGGCCTTGATCCAGCCATTGTAGAGGTCTTCATTCCGTACCTGGGTCACCCAACCGACGAAATTGAGGTCAGATAAATCTCTTTCGGCCAAGAAGCTCAGGATGCTCACGCCACGAGCTGCGGCTTTCTCCTGAGTGACTAGGGAGACGTCGATCTGAGCCTTGTGTGGCGTGATGAAGAACAGGTTTCGATGGCCACCACTGTCGTTGCGCACCGCAGAATGCTCGACGAATTGATCGAACACGTTGTAGGACTTGCCAAAGCCAGTGCCATCGTTAGCAAAGCTTACTGACGGATTGGATTTGGCATTGCCATTGAAGAACGGCGCCAGGCGGGCCCGATGCGAATTGATCTCTTGGCTAAGTCCTGCACTGATGCGACCGCTGCTTTCATCCATGGATAGTCTCAATGCCCTGTTGATGATGGCAATTTAATGCATACCAACAACCGAGGGTGCTGGCAATATTTATGTAATGCAAGCGTCCAGGTGGCGCAGGCAGCCGAGGAATTTTCACCTTCGTGGCTATCCGCGTCGCAACGCTAATCCCTGAAAATGAGTCAAGCAAAAGCCAGAAGGGTACATTTGTACTCTTTCCCTAATGCACAATACCTAATCCCGGGCAGGTGGCACGTCGCTGGACAGGTACTCAGCCCAAGGCGCGCCGGTCGATGGTAAGAAGAAAAGACCGTCTGGTTTCCACTGCCGGCGTAATGACGAGTGAAGGCAGAAACTGAAGGCGCATACAAAGGCCAAGCCGAATGATTGGCAAGCAGCCCGGCCAGCATTCTCACATGGACATTTTGCGCTCAAAACGGAACATCACCTCATCCAACCATTGCCGGTAAGCCGCTGGTGTGGCGGGGATCAGCAGACTCCGCTCTTCCAGATTTACGGTTGAACGGAACGGTGTCGAAATGCTGTTGGCCGGGACTGCTGGCGGCTCCGCAAATAGCTTGTAGCCGACGCCATAAAGGCCAATCTGGAACCACCCTCCTTTCCCTTCACTCAACAAGCTGAACGCAGCCTCTGCGCCTTGCCTGACCCTCGAAGGTGAGAGGTAGTAGGAGTCCATGATGTTCCGCGAGCTCGTGGTGTTGGCGAGGGATAGACTTAACCAGCTGAGCCCACTCTCATGGTGCCGCCACTTCGCTTCTGCGGTATCGATCCCAGTCTGGTCAGCAGAGTCAAAATCCTTGTATCCGCCCTTGATAGAACCCAGCACGGCCTGACAAAGCTTGAGGAAAAACGCCTCATGTTGAGTATGTGCGGTGCGCAGTGTGCCCGCTGTCTCTGGTTGCGGAAAGAAGGCCACCTCTATCCGAGCTTCCTGGTCATAACCGCCCCAGCGCCCATTGCCGTTGCGCTGCTGAAGACGTTGCATGAACTCCTGCTCAGAGATGGCCTGACGGGTTACGGAAAGCTGGTTAAGGCCTTGGATGATGCCGTCGTACAGTGCAGACTGATCGGTGAAAGTCACTCGGAACAGGCCATCAACGTAGTCCGATACCTCCCAAGAAAATGCCTTCTGGCGCTCGTCCATTGCCACGTTCTCAAGGAAGGCCAGGATTTTTTTGCCGGAAGCCTTTGCTCGCCGGAATTCCTGCTGCGTGACCGACTCCCCAGTCTCGGTCTCATAGCCGAAGTTGGCACCCAGGATAAGAACCACGACATCTGCTTGGTCGACCTCGGTCATGCACGCATGCTGTGAGGAGTGTGGCCGCGCACCAAAGTCCTCGCACATCACAGGTGTGTGGCCCAGGAGCATAACTGCCTTCCTGGCCGCGGCACGATAAGGCTCAAATCCACTGACAACGGAGCTAACAAATATCTTCATCGCAATCTCCAGAGACGCCAATCAATTCCTTAACTCCAGCGCTCAGTCACAGCCGCACTGCTTAACCTCGGACGGCAGGAGCGGCGCCCCTGCTGCAAAGAATCCTCTGCCTTAGCAGCTTCTGTTATCAAGCACTGCAGTCAACGCTCAAAGCTCGACATCGCACACCCGATTTAGCGACCTCGCTTGCCACCACCTTTTCGACGCTGCGCGCTCGCCTGTGCTCGCCGCTCAGCCCGATTGCCAGGCCCCACCTTCACCTGGCCAAACCCCATGATCGACTTGGGCTCAGGAAACTCCTGGGCCAGATACTCAGTTTCCGTCATGGCGGAATCTTTCATGATGCCAAGTTCATCGCAATCCTTGCGGGCAGCGGCCAGCTCTTCAGTTGTCGGTGGGCCCAGGAAATCCAGGTAGACAACATCCTGTGAAGTGACATCTGTTGTCACAGGGTCGATCGCAATTCCAATCACTTCCCTCGCATCAGGATGCTTCAGCCTTACACCGCGGCAGTAGGCGGTAAGCACCTGCGCCCGGTTCTCTCTATAAACCTGATAGTCCACCGACGGTCTACGCCCCATCACTGTGAAGGCGTAATACCGATTCGGTACCGAGAGACTTTGGGCTCGGCGGGTAAACTGCTCACCAGGAACGACTGGGCGACGCACGACGCCGTCAAATGCATCTACCAACATGCGCCGACCGAAGCGGGTTTCACTCGCCATTGCCCTGACAAGCTCTTCTTGCTGATCCACGCTGTTCTCACCCCCCAACACAGAAACGGACTGGGCAGACCTGATGAACTTCGACTGATGCTCGATGATGTGATCCCACTGATAGCTCCGTCTATTAGCAGCGTCACGCGCGGCGCGCTTCGAGCTCACATTGAAGGTCTTCCATCCACCCTCCGGCACGGTGATCATGCTGGAGCCGGCAGCGATGTGCGGCGAATATGCCGGCCATCGACGACGGTCGTCTGGTAGAGCGCAATCAGCTCTTCCTCGCCCGGCACGATGATGTATTTAGCGCTGTTGAAGAAACGCTCCTTTTCCGAAAAGTACTCGACCAAGTCAGCGACAGTGTCGAGTTCGCCCAACAACACATCCAAGGTCAACTCATCGAGCACGTGAACGAAACGATCTCTTCCGGCGGGCCAGCCAATGGCGAAGGGCGTCTTCAGATGTCCTGCTTTTCCTTCAAGCTCTGTGTTGATCATCAAGCTGGTGCTGCTTTCGCCCTTCCAACGCGCAACGGCAGCGTCATACGAGCCTCGGGTGACGGCTATGCGATGAATGACCGCCTCTTTCATGTCCGGCAAACGGAAAGGAAACGGCACGCTGCACTGCTTGTCCAGGTAGAGCCGATCGGGATGTTCGCGGATGAATTTTTCAGCACCCAACAATTGGCTTACCGATTTATCAACAGCGCGTTTGTACCAGCGCCCCCAAGCCACCAAAGGATCAGCGTGAGCGGTGTACGCACACTCCTTGTCCGAGAAAATCAA
Source organism: Pseudomonas sp. S36 (assembly GCF_016647875.1). Taxonomy (NCBI): domain Bacteria; kingdom Pseudomonadati; phylum Pseudomonadota; class Gammaproteobacteria; order Pseudomonadales; family Pseudomonadaceae; genus Pseudomonas; species Pseudomonas sp. S36. The sequence goes on from NZ_JACVVG010000003.1 coordinate 45,436, forward strand.
TATGTGGCTTCCAAACACCACGAGCAGGTCGCAGAGCTCTTTGCCATCCCCTGATTCCGAGGTTTTGCCTTCGTCGGTGTGAACATTGCCATAGCACCACAAGCTCAAGAACGCACGGTGCGCAAGCTGGCTCAAGTAACGTTCAGAGGCGGTCTTGGGCTCAACCTCAATCGCAGCTTCCCACGGTGTTTTCCCCGGCATATCGGCTTTCCTGGCTTCTCAAAGGGCATATGGCATGGCGCAACACCTCTCGGTCTGGAACGGAGGCTAAGCGAAGTGACCAGAGCAAGCGTAACCAGAAACGCTGAGCAAGCGAAGCCTATCCACACGAAATATTTTTGGTGTAAAATCGCGCTCATCGAAACCAGAGGTCTCAACCGATGACCCCAAAACCTGCTCTCTCCATTCCCGAACTGATCATGGCCAACGTTCCGCGCGACCTGCTGATGGGTATCGAGGACGCACTGGATGCCGGCGCCATGCGCGCTTTCACAGCAACGAAAGACCTGGTCACAGGGCATCGCAAAAATGCTTTGGGCCAGATGCGTCATTTCCACATGAACGAAGTGTTCAATGAGGCGCTGTTGGCTGCGGGTGCGGAAATGGTTCCGCTGAAGGGGAATGGTGTTGTGGTGGGCCAATCTGGCATCTTCAAACTGTGCCGCCTGAACATCTCGGAAACCGCCTGGAATAACAGCAGCCGCAGCGTCACCCGTCGCCGTCTCGCTGAAGACAACCAGGCGATTGCTCACCTGCTGCAGCCCTCGTTGTTCGGCCCAGTCGAGATCGAAAGCGGTACCCTGTTCATCGTTGCTTGTTTCAGTGGCTCGCTGAGCCACCACCCCGAGAAACCGTTGAAAATCTATATCGCCGTACCTGACGACACCCTGGAGGACTGGCTCTTCCGCGAGCCGCTCGAAACGTTCCTCTCTCGGTACGAACAAGCGCCGAAGCAAGTAGACCGTGCCCAGCCCAAGCTCAAGACGAAGGTGCTCGACACGGGGCGGCAAACTGCATCATGAGCCGCGGAATTATCGACTTTCAGCCCGGGCGCCTGATACAGGCGCTCGCGGCTCGAGCATTAACTCAAGTCCAACTGGCTGCTGAGGTCGGTGTCTCCACCGCTACGATCAGCAAATGGAAGAATGGCCTGCAGGCGCCAGAAGTAGAGGCACTCACAAACCTGTCTCAAGCCGTCGGGGTGAGCCCCGAGTGGTTCACTCGACCGCTGCCAGAAAAATGCTCACTGCCCCTGTTTCGCAGCAACGCATCAGCTCACGCTGCTGCGCGATCAATGCTGGAAGCTCGGCTGGAATGGGCCCAAGACGTTGTTCTGTCCCTGGGTGAGTTCGTCGACTTCCCTGAGGTAAATCTGCCTACCCGCTCCTTCACCGATCCCGAGCAAATTACCAGCTCGGATATCGAAGACGCGGCCTCCGAATGCCGTGACCTCTGGAGCCTTGGCCGCCGTGCAATTCCTGACCTGGCACTTGCAGTCGAAGGTGCCGGCGTGATTGTCGTGCGCGAAGAGACGGGAGTGGCGACCATTGAAGGCCTCTCCGCTTGGAGCCATGCACTGGGCCGCCCATTTGTGCTGCTCTCCTCTGACAAAGGGAATGGATTCCGCAGTCGCTTCGACTTGGCGCATGAACTTGGCCATTTGATTCTGCACAAGGGGATTGCGCGCTCAACAGATCCTGATCGCTACAAGCTGATGGAGGATCAAGCTCACCGGTTCGCCGGAGCATTTTTGCTCCCCGCAGAGACGTTCGCTTCGGATGTGAAAACTCCTGTGACGCTCGACAGCCTTCTGCTGTTGAAACAGCGCTGGGGAGTGTCGGTTGCAGCCATGGTGATGAGGTTGTGGGCACTCAAGGTCATTGATGATGATGCCAAGTCCCTTTTGTTCAAGCGTCGCTCTGCACGTTGGGGTGTCAAGGCAGAGCCGGGAGACGATGGCCGAGCACCTGAGCAGGTTCGTCTACTTAAACGTACCATCGAGCTGCTGGCGTCGTCTGGCGTTCTCCCCCTGGAGTCCGTTTCGGGGTACGTAGGTTTGGCAGCCGGAGACATCGAAAAACTGACTGGGCTGCCTCAGAACTACCTCACCAACAAGGCACCAGTGATACATCTTGCCAAGCTAAAGAGTTCCGTCAATCGACCCGCCACTCAGGCACAGGAAGGCGGCGTGGTGCTGCCCTTCAACAGAGACCGTTAAACATAACTGCGCGACGGAGCACTACCGTCGCGCCACTCTTTCTCCCAGGGCTCTTGCATGCTCATCCAACTAGATCTGAATACCAACGATTGTGAAGCCTTGCTCAGGCATTGCCAAAGCTTTCGCCCAGAGTCTGGAGATGCCAGAGAAGACCGTCGCTTGGCTGATGCGCTGGAGGAGTTGGCAGAGCAGGTTCAGCAGTATTTGGATTCCCCCGGCCACAGCTAAAGGCCGCATCTAGAGACGACCTTCAGGTGGCCCTTACGCATGACGAAATGAAGGCTGCGCAGTAGCCAATCAAGCGAGATCTCCAGCTCAGGGATGCGTTTTCCAAAGCCCCGTATATCCCAGAAACTCAGCGTGTGCCGTACGACTTGATTTCCAGTACCCGAGACCAGCAAGGTTCTCTCGATGGCTCGCTGTCGTCACCACCAGCCGCCTCTCGGCGCGCGATACCCCAACGAAGAACGTGCATCGCACCTCTTGCGGATCGTTGCCAAAGTAGGCTTGATTTTCGACCCCAAGCAACACCACTGTATCAAACTCCAGGCCTTTGCTCTTGTGCACTGTCAATATCCGAATCGATTGATCATCAGAGAGCTGTGCCAAGGCCTTCAAAAGGTCAGGCTCTTTCTTCAAGGCTTCGTCGATGTACTCCTTCACCTCCAAGACGAGCTCTCTGAGGCGCCCTGGCGTTTCATAATCGTGCGAGAGCCCCACGAGCAAGGGCGTGCCTACCATCAGGAAGAACTCTTTCAGAAGCGTCCATCGCTGGTCGTACGTGTTGCCGACCAAATCTTCTGAGGCGGATTTTCGTGCCTCCTTGATGAACCTGCCCCAATTGGTTTTGAAGCTCCCCGCGACATCATCCTCGGGTGGGACAATGCGGCGCATGAGGCGCGTCCACGCCTGAGGCTCTCGTGAACCATAAATGCACAGCAGGTAGTCGACCACGACTAATGCGATAGGCTCGGTTGACAGGTCTTGCATGCGGCTTTCATTTCGATAGCTGATGCCCCACTTCTCGAGTGCCGCGGCCAACCTCACGGTGTAAGCTTCGGGCTGGATACGCACCAGAACTGCGATTCTGGCCGGAGCAATACCTTCAACGTTGATCCACTCGCTGATCTTCGCGGCCAAATCCTCAGCTTCATCTTCGCAGTCTGCGTAATGCAGAAGATGCACCTCTCCCCCGTCCCCTTCCAGGAGTTCAGCAGGCATCTCAGAAACGGGGTCGAGTACTTTCACGATCTCGTTTTGCAACCGCAGCAACTGCGGCTGTGAACGAAAATTCCGGTAGATGTTGAGGCGCAACGCGTCGAAATCACCCGCGAACGTGCCAAAGATTCCCTCCAGAGCACCTGCCCATCCCATGATCTTCTGCTTCGCATCACCGACCGCAGTCACACGCCGCCCGGATCCCAAGAAAATCTTGCTGACCAACGCGTACTGCTCTTCGGTGCAATCCTGAAACTCGTCGAGGAACACGTCGCTGTAAGTCTGTCGGATTGCATTGGCAGCTTGAGGATAGGCCTCCAGAATTTTGATGGCGAGCGGGATGAGCAGCTTAAACTCGGTTTGCTCCGGGTGCGCCTTACCGCTCCCAACGACCTTGAAACCAGAATCCAGAGCATTGGCGCCAGTGAGTACCGGTCGGAATCGATCAATAATTTTCTTCGCAAAACCATGGAACGTGTAGCTATCGAAACGCCCTGCATACGCTGAGCCGCACCGACGCCATACGCGCTCCTTCAGGTTGTTACTGGCGTCGATCTTGAATGCAATGGCCAAAATCCGTTTGGGGTAACGACAGGCGCCTGTTGTAAGGAGGTAATCAGCTCGCTGAGCCAGCAGCTCCGACTTTCCTGCCCCAGGCCCCGCCGTCAATGCCACGCAACGCTGCTGCTCGCGCACAGCAATTTCAGCATTAGGCTCAAGCACGATGCCTTCTGATGGACTCCAATCCTCGGGCTTGATCATTCGTGAAGTTCCTTCACTCGCTCAATCACCCGGTCAGCCAGCCGTCCAAGCGATGCCGGCATTTTCTTGATGAGCTCTTCGTTGTCGAGGCTCGCTAGGGCCTGGATGTGCGACTTCGGCTTGCTGTCGAGTTTGAACAGCTTGTGATAGGCGCCGAAATAACTGCGTTGAAGCACGCTGTACTGGGTCTTATCGAAAAAGCTGTCGCCCAGCACTGATTTGACCGTACCTACGTTGGGTGCAGTCAGGTCAGCAGTCTCAACGCCAAAGGCTTTGGGAAATGCGCACAACATGGCGAAATCCAAGTCCATCGGCGCAGAAAAGAAGATGTCCAGATCCTCCAATACACCGATGTAACTCGTGCTTTTGGGGTCTTTCTCGACCTTGAGAATCTTGTTTGTGGCATCGTTCCATTTCGGCAGACCTTTGATCTCGGCCATGGACAGGAATTGATCATCCCGGCGGTGTTCCAGAAGCTGCTTAGCCACATATTTGATACGCCCCCACCCACCTCCGAAACGTGCGACATCGAGATCAACGAGCGTCACATAGGGGATATCCAGACCACTCAAAAGGCGCCAGAAATGGTTTACGTGCCGACCGCCAAGAGGCGCGATGCAGACGGCGGCCTCGTCCACAAGAAGACCTTTGGCAGCAAGCAGCCTCGGCAGTACGATTTCCTCACTGTCGCCCTCGCCAAGAATAACCAGCCTGGCAAAGTACACCTCGGGGAATGCCTGAACAGCTTCGCGCACATACTTGTATTGCTCGCCGTCCTTTTCTCTCGGCATCTTAATGGTCGTAACCACTGTACGACGGGACTCATCAAGCCTCAGGTAACGGATATTCTCGGGCTCTACGCGTCGCAGCATCGAGGGTGCATGCGTTGCAATCAGCGCTTGAGCGTCCGGGGACTCTTCATCCTCCACCAATACTTTGAGCGCCGATACGATTCGCCCTAGGTAGTGAGGCGATAGGCTGTTCTCTGGCTCCTCCAGCGCAACGATGGTGAATACGGCAGGCCTTAATTTATCAACGTCGAATGAGTCATCATCGCCCTTGAGCACGGCCCTGCCGACAGCCTGGGAAGACAGCACCAGCGTCAGGTAAAGCATCGACTTCTGACCGTCACTCAACCTGGAAAAGTCGACCTGCTGCTCGCCATGGCCAGGGGTAAAAGATACCGACAAATGCCGCAGCAGGGATTCGATTTCGCTAGCGACGAACGTCAGACTCGGGTCTTTAAAAAAATGCCCTTTGTGCAAATGTCCCCACGCCTTAGCGATTCCCTCCCCCAGATTGCTGACCGACCGATTGTTGCGAAGGCTTTTTGAAATATTTTCAGAAAGCTTGCTGATCTCTTCCCGTTGATCCGTCCAGTTGACCGCTCGCAGCAGGCGTCCCAATAGTGCATTCGCACCGTATGTGATGTGTTCGGCGGGGTCTCGCCGCGCCGGCAGATAATGCACTTGAATCTGGTTGCGCTCGTCGCGTGGTACCGGGGCTGTAATGATGGGAGTGCCATCTTCTTCTGCTTCTGAGACATAACGCAGGGTCTGCTCGATCTCATCATCAAGGCCAAGCGTCGCGTCCAGGCGATACCGCACACGGGGAACACCACCAATGTCATCCAGGCGCATGTGACCAAAATTGCAGGGGATGGTGGGATGCTCTTGGGTCTGATCAGCGATCTCTGGGAAATGAAAATCAGCCTCGATCCACAGCTTGCGCTCCTTCGGCACCTCCTCTTCATCATGAGGAACGAAGAAGTCAGATCTACGCAGACGACGCTGATTGGGGTCAAACGCAAACAGGCGGCACAAGGCCTGCAATGTCGCTGTCTTGCCAGATCCATTAGGGCCGATGAAAAAAGTCAGCTTTTCGAAATCGATGATAACCGGCTCGCCGCCAAACGACTGAAAACCACAGACGCGCATTTTTTTGAGTAACAACGCTCGATTCCTTTCTGGCTTACCAATAGCGGCGGCCCGGGCAGTCCGGCACGCTCAGTGACATTGCAACTGGCCAATCCTAGCCCAGCTAATGAATCAGTGGTAGCCATATAGTGGCGCACCAGCTGATAGCTGGAGGCATAGCAATCAATATCTGGGAAGAGGTTTTGTGCGCGAGGGCCGCACAATGTTGCTGGTTCGAACAATCAGCAATCGATACTCAGACAGTATCAAGCATCTTGGCTACCTGCAGGACATTGGGAAAGGACGATGGACAAGCTCTGCTTCCAGCTCGTCCTCAAGCTCACGGAGCTTTCAATGCGCTAAGACGATACCCAAGGGCTTCGCAATCCTCCAACATGGTTTACATCATGCTACGAGCAGCATGATCTGGTTGCCCGTCGATGCTCGATCCAGCAAACCAGGATGCTCAACCTCCAAAGTGATGACATCGGCCTGATAATTGAGAGCGGGCCTGATCTGTTTTCCGCGCTGCAGGAAGCCGGTCAACTCTGCGAACTGTTCTTGAGTGACTGAAGAGGCCAGCTGTCGGTCACTTGCCAACGCCTCAACGCGCAGAGCATTGAAACGGCTGAGATCACCCTCGAGCCGCAAGAGGCACTCATGGCCAAATTTGGCCGCGCCGATCTTCATTTGCACATGCGACATCATCAGGCTGAGGTGGATGAGGCGATCTTGCAGCAGGCCAATTTCACCCAGACGCTCGAGACTACTCCGTGCGATGGGGGCATGCTTTTCCAACACCAACCTGTTGTAGTGATACTGCTCATGGAACTCCGGGATGAGGTCTTTCAGTTGGTCAACATCATCGCACTCACAGAATTGGCGCGCGCTGTCTCGAAGAGACTGAAAGCGCGCCTCATCTAGCATCAAGCCCCTGTCATGGATCTCCCCAACCACTTTGAGCGTCTGAGCGATGCCTTGCGATTGGGCTTCGATCTGCCCGCTGATCTTGTTGAGCTTTTCATATACCACGACGAACCCTACGGCGGTTACCGCAATGTTCAACCCTGAAAGCAGAAGGTTCGCGGACTGTAGCCCCTGGAGCACGCCCATACTCTGCTGAAGCTGACCTACCCCGAATTGCAAAGACCCCAACCCGCTCGACAGCATGGACTGTAAATTCTTTAGGCTTTCCTGCGTCTGCAGCGCATCGCCAGGGAAAAGCAGGTGCCCAACAATCTGTCCTCCTTTGCCCGTGCCAGACGCATGCCGGACTACACCACCACATAGCGTGTAGAGCCCGCTTTGGATTTTGGCCAGGACGTCAGGAAGGTCAGGTAATGAGCGCAGGAGCGCATCGGTATTTACAGGCATGCGCGTAGGGCCTCCTCATAAGCTGAGAGATCTTTATCGAATCGCATTTTACGAATTCGAGCTATCTGTATGACCGCGGGAACGGTGATACGAGACGCCGGTGCGGCCACCTGGTAGATGGCTAGCCCCGCGATTGTCGCTAGCAGCGCGGGATTGGTCAGCGGGAAAACGCGCTTAGTTAAAAAACTGGACACACCCGCCACGCTGCCCTTTGCTGTAAATCCGCGAATAGATCCGGCAGATAAGAGCAGATTTCTCACGATCTGAGCCGTCTGAGCCAGCAAAGCAGCTCCCTTAAGAATCCCTGCATGTGGGCTGAACTTGCTAACGGCTCGATCCAGAATGATCTGCTCGACGTCGAAGATGTCATGCGCGTTCGAAGGCTTACCGCCTAGCTCTCTGGCGACGTCGACAATAAGTTCTCGATAGCTCACACCGCCCGATCTGAAGGCATTGGCGATGCTATTGCCTCCGAACGCTTGAATTTCGGCGATCAGTACCTCTGGGATGGATTGGAGGGTTCCCATCGCTCGACGGCCCACGATCTTGCTTTTTACTTCGCTGTCGAGGGCCACCCTGCCCCTGCCACCATCTGTAATGATGTCAGCCAGTACCTCCAGGTCTTCCGAGGAAGCGTTCGCTAGCAGGTCGGACAACTGCCGATTGCGTGGCACAACGAAATCCATTTGATCACCTTTATCTAAAAACCTACGGCACGCACACGGCGCACCAGTGACATCAATTAGTTTAGCTACGGATTGGGGAAAATCGGATCGCGCTTCGTTGATAGCTCATCGCCCCCCGTCGATAATTGCTGCCATTCGAGCAGAAATCGTGCGCACAAGCGCCATCACCTACAGAGGCCCGCATCATGGAAGTCGTCCTGCTAGCACACTTCAACCTCAATCGAATTGGTTCAGCAGGTGGTAATGGCTGGTATGCCAAGCAACGCACTCAGATATTCTGCACTGAGGTCGTAAATGCCGAGCGCTCAACACTTCGAAACCTCGTGATCGAGATCGCGGAAGCGAATGGCGAAACCGTGGGTGCCTTGGAAAGCATAAAGTTCGAGCAGGGGTATTCAGGCTCGGTCATTTTCGACATCCAAGGGCCCAACGTTTCATACAGCACCCCCTACGCCGAGTGCAAAGTCATCCATGCTCTGAAGGCTAACGGAAAATACTTCATGCTCGAGGAGGTGGATCAGCGCGGGGTCACTCCGTTTACCTCTTCCCGCCGGTCGACTTAAGCGCTGCGAGATAAATAGTCGCTCTGCTCACTCGACAGAGCGGCTACGAAGGAACGCCGAAATCAGGTGTGCTCGGGATCATCTGGAACCTACCCGCGCCTCTCACTCATGCCTTGAAAGGTGACGAGGTTAGCCATGGATAAGCCCCAGCCGAAAGAGTACAAATGTACTCTTGTCAGGACGCGGCCAAATACGGCGCTCATACCCATAGCGTCATCGACTCTGGCATCTGAGCGCCGTCTTCTGACACGCCCTGAAATCCACCATGAGTGAGTGTCGTATTCAGCAAGCAAACGGAAGCTAAATGACGAAAAATGAGTTTCTGACAGATCCCGACACCCAGGCTTTCATGAACTGGTTTGAGCCTGCCGTGGTAGGTATACGTCCCATAAACTTCCCGTACAAGGGTGGAATAGATCAGTTTCTGAGCGGAGCCTTCGAGCGCTACCGATGGCCAATCAAGCAGATTGACCTTGTGACGCCTCAGGGCGTCGAAAGCATTTCAGCTTACTCAAGCTTTTACGAAAATGCCGTTTTGCTTGGGAAACTCTCCGATGGCATCCAAAGTTGCCTGAACGCGGGGCCCGCAGAGCCTGGCGAACTAGCTGGTTGGGCGAGAGTGATAATGCAATGGGGAGGCGTGTTCACACGGCCTGGTAACGGCGCCTGGCTGGACAAAATGGCTGACAATCTGGATGACTATTTTAAGCGCGCGCTCCCTGCTTTGATCGCGGACGATTCACAGGATCTAATGGAGGTTGTCGATTTACGCTCCAATGCCGGCACAACCAAAATCCACTCATTGGCCCTACCAAACTTTGTAATCTACGACAGTCGCGTAGCTGCTGCGCTCGCATGGTTCGTGAAGTCCTGGGCTGAAACAAGCGCACGCGCAATTCCCGTTCATTTGCGTTTCGGCTGCATGCGCGCCAACACGAAGAAGAGGCCGCTAACGCCCAGAACACCCGACGCGCAAGTGTTCAAGTACTTCTCTCCTTCTGGGAAAATTAGAGAGCATCGCAAGCACGCTACTTGGAATCGCAGAGCAAACTGGATCATAGAGCAGATGACTAAGGCTCCGACCGTCAACGCGACAGCTGAAAGGTTACCCAGGATATGGTCGGGCCGGGAAATTGAGGCGGCCCTGTTCATGATGGGAGAAGACCTTACCGAAGCGCTTAGCTAGAAAACTGGCAGCGTGCATCACCATTTAAGCGAGACCGCTCAATGAAGCGGCCCTACTCGCCCACCAGTGACACGCAACAGGTAGTCTGAGACAGCCTGGAAAAGCGACTCAGCCTCATTTTTCAGACGTTCCACCTCTACCTCCGGTGCAGCCGCATCGATTGCCTCGTGATAGCGTTTGAGCGCGTCGATCGCACTCTGCATCAGTGGATCGTCGCCCTCCAAAAAACGAATCAGATGCTTGTCCAATCGCTCTCTCCACTGTCCAAGTCAAGCTTTCAGGTCTTCAGTACACACGATTGCCACGCAGCTTCACCGCCCCTCCTGACTTGCCTGATGTACCAGAAGTCGGCTTAGGCGCGTTAACCCGATTCCAGTATGGCTGAGTCGCCTTGATATACCGGCTCGCCCGCTCGACCGCAGGCTTCGAGTCATCGTCCAAGTACCAGTAGCAATAGGTGATAGCCCGCGTGATCGCCACGTAAGCGGTGCGAAGCGCCTCTTCACCCTGAGACGTGTCATAGCCACATGGATCACCGGGACGGTTGAGGCCAGCCTGGGTGTACAGATCATTCTTCGAAGGCGAAGACGTCTTGAGGTCGCAATCTCCAAGAAGGAAAACGGCTTTAGCCTGCAGGCCCTTCGCTGAATGGTAGGTAAGGAATTTGATCTGCCTAGAACGCTTTTCCATTCTGGCCCTATCAAGCAGATCCTCCAGCTTCTCACGCGCGTCTTCCTTGACGGAGTTTGAACGTGTCAGCACCAGGATGGAGTCACCTGCATCGTAGTGCCGTTCGACATCTGAGACGATCTGCTTCCAGTCGAGCTCCCGCACCTCAACAGGTACTTGATGACCAATGACAGCGCTGTTTTTCGCAACCCCGTGTTTGTTAGGGACACCGCCAGGTGTTCGCTTGACGATCTCCTCCGCCGCATCGATGACCATCTGGTGCGAGCGATGGTTCTCCTGCATAAGCACCCGATTCGGCTCAGGCGACTCGAACACCTTATCGAAGTCGATCAGATAGTGCGGCGAGCTCCCGCGCCATCCATAAATGCTCTGCCAATCATCCCCGACAGCCATGAGTGATGCATAGGCGGGAGAGCCATTGGAGGGTACTGACAGGTTGCGTCGTTCGATCTCGGCGAAGGTGGCTCGAATCCACGAAATGGTATTCGCACCGACGTCTTGGAATTCGTCGACGAGCAACGTTGTCATCGGTCGCAGAACGCTCGGGGTAAGGGCTTTAAGGTTGTGCGGTTTGCGCTCACTGAAAATGGCGAACATGGTGTTGAACGTCATGACGGGCGGGGTCATGTTGAACAACATACGTGTGAATTCGCTCCAGTAAATCGCCAAGGCGTGGAAGAAATCGCGATCCACATCGTCCTTGAGCAGGCGCATGGCTCGTATAGCTTCAAACACATCCAAGCCAAGGTTTTCCATGTATGACGCAGCGCCGTAGAACGCCTCTGTGATGTACTGCGGAGCGATATCACCCTCGAGCTTGTAGGCGAACTTCGGACAAGTGTTCACCAAGCTGCGGATTGCCTCTATCGGACTGGCTGATTCGACATAGCTTTTGAGGTAGATAACTGGTCGAGAGCAATGTGCTTGGAACAAGACTCGCTTGTGCTTCACATCCACAGTGAGGAAGGGGAACCGCCCTTCCTTTGCCTTCAAATCTGCAGGTTCTGATTTATCTACGCCCAAGATGACAAACGCGTCGAGCTCTGGAATGTATCCGTTGACTTGGAAATCCTGCCCCAAGAGCTGGATCACTTTGCGGGTAGGCTCGACGCCTTCGATTGGCCATTTCCCTGCCGCACGCCACAACCTCTCCAAGGTGTCGCAAATGTCCTCGTCAGCTTTTGCCAGATCGCGAGCTTGACGTTGTGCCTTCAAGGCATCAGGGCTATCGGCGTTTACTTTCTCCATCGCCAATGCGTGGCGATAGAGCTTGCCGATGAGCGCTTTGAATTCAGGATTTTTGTCATAGAGACGCATGTAGCATTCGTTCATCAGCTCAAGCTGGGGTTCTCCCATTTTGACCTGGAACATTGAGCCCTTCTCCTTGGTGCTTCCATCCTTCTCAAGGAACTCGAAGGGCTGAACGCTTCCCATGCCTGGCAAGCAGCGCGCAAATGACAGGATTCTCGAGTGGAACGTACGGACGATTTTCATTGAGTCGTCGTACGAGATGTCATAGCCCCACAGGGAAAACACCTCCCTGACTTTCTTCGCGAAATCCTTCTTGGACTCGACGGTGAACGTAACAACGGTGAGGTTAGAAAAGTCGATTCCCAGATAATGCCGCAGTACCAGAAGCCGCAGCACCATGGTCGTGGATTTGCCACTACCTGCGCCTGCTACCACTGAAGTGGTCGGTGTACGGGAGAGGATCATTTTCCACTGATCCGCGGAAGGCGGCTGATTCTCCAGTTTGCTACCAATTTCCGAGCGAATCTGCGCTTCCAGCTCATCCGTTATCGGGAAGCGCCAGTCCTTGAACAACTGGTCTTCACGGATTCCCGGGGCTTCGATTTTCGGTGAGGGCCCGGGCTGCACCTCGATGATCAACTTCCCTTCATCGAATCCCTTCTTGTGGCCAGCTTCATAGCCCGCCGCCTGGCCTTCCGCATAGCCAGCGGTGCGCCCGTCATCGTGTCCGCTTGCATGGCCTTCGCGAACGCCTCGGGAGTGCCCGACTCCATCACCAATTGCCTCCCCAGCAGCCTGCCCGATACTGAATCCTTTCTTATAGCCCTCATGGTGACCTGATTCCCGCCCTTCTCTCCATGCAGAAATCTGCCGCACACCTGCAGCATCAAGCACACGGTTGATCATCCGGTGAAGCAGGTTCTGGGCGAAGGTTGGCTCCCGAATCTCTTCGTCTGGCGAGCCGGGGTTTTGGGCGTCCACTACGGTACATCTCCATTTCGTACGACAGAAGCGAGCGCTACAACACAGGTTACCTGCGCTCGAAGCGCACGCCTCTCTTAAGGTCGAACGGAGCGTACCACTTCACCAGACTCAGGCGAATGGGATGTATGCATGAACCAGCGCTTTAGGGAGGCCGCTCAATGTGTCCCAATCAGCGAGTCCAGTGGCAACACCCAATGACAAGGTGCCAGCGAGCACAAAGGGGGCGGATGGCAGCAACAGACATAGTAACTTCGTGAAGCTCATGCTCTTGCGGATCAACCGGTACATCAAGCGATACTCAGTGCCTACGAAGCCACCTGCCAGCATCAAGGCCACTGCAACAATCAAGGCCTTGACGGGCGTCATCGTGAGCCATTCGCTCGCAGTGAAGGCCATCGAGCCCAGACCACCCATAGCAAGGGCATAACGTCTTGCCACCCGATGCTCTCTCCCCTCGAGCGATGAGTCAAACCAGCGAACATGCTCCATTGATAATCCTGCTTCAATACCTGACGGTCGGAATCGGGAGAATAGCGCCCTCCGAGCGAGCTGCAAATCTCGGCTGTGACGTTGGCACTCAGCCTTTAATAAATAAGAACTTTTATGCATGCACTTTAGGCCCTGGCGATCGAATTCAATATGCGGACTGCACCCAGAAAAGAAGGACAAGAAGAACCATACAGAACACAGCAAATAAAAAGGCACGCATAAGCCCTCCCATAGATGCCAAAAGGCACCTATCGCTCAGTGAAAAATAAACTCTTCAACAGAGCATAAACGGACGCTCGCAGAATGCAAAGTCTCTAGCCAACATCAACCGAAGTTGAGAAGCACAACCAAGATATCTCAAAAAAATAACTTGCAACGTACAGTGATACGACACCTTGCAAAAACCAACACAAACACTAATGAAAACAAAAAAATCCGTTTAATATCAGTATGTTAAAATATTTTCAGTGTATTGACACTGTCAATTTATATGATTTATTTTGTCAGTTTACAATAATTAAAACCTTTCCCAATCATCCGACGAACGGTTTGGTAATTCATAAGGATCTGGGTCTGACAGCGTTCCTTTGCCTACCTAAATGATCCAGGGAGATGAGACAGCTATAGCGACACGAGAGGGCAAGACTCAGCTTACCGAGCAATAGCTTCATGACAGCAATGTACTGGAGGAGCAATACGCCCCAGCTTAAAAAAGCAGTACAAAAGCACGGAACAGCACCACAGAAGTTCATCTAACGACACATTAAAACAAAAATACAAACAACAATGTTAGAGCTCGGACACGCGCAGCCACTTCGAGGATTAAGCGACACAAAAAAAGCGCACTACCGAATACATTATCAAACAACAACTCACCAAACCATTAACTCAGTTAATAATTTTCTACCATCCTGCCATGCCCGGGAGGGAGGTAGCACGGCTTACAGTGCCCTTACAAACGCCGTCCAAATCTCGTGAACCCACTCCACGAGGCTGCGCAATGCCCCTCCCCTTCGTCTAATAGGCTTGGCCGGCCTTAAAAAATCCGTAAGAATGTCATTTGGCCATTACCCACATCATGGAACACTCGTATGCCACGGAAGCGAAAAGGGAGCGGCGGCGGGCCGATCGCTCTGTACGCCTTGTTATTCGTCGTTGCCCTCTTGGCGCAGATTCCGAAGCAGGTATGGATTGCACTCGGAGTCATCCTGGGCATTGGGGTGTTGGTATGGGCCATCAGGCGCCCCTCCCGCGACAATCCGAATGACGCAGAGGATGCGCTCATGGCTGAAATTGCCGCAGCTCCCCTGCAAGCAAACTCACCTAGTGTTTCCGTCCAGTTCAACGCAGCAAGCACGCGCGCGCGCGAACCTGAATTCCATACAGTTCAAGTAGGCACTCCGTCTAATCAAGGCTTCGCCATTCCCAAGCCCCCTCAGCCGATTGGTGTACGTTGGCTCGCAGAAGGCGAATCATTCAACGTCGCAGGGCTCTCCATACCAGGCGGGATGCTCTACATCACCGAACGCGCAACCCAATTCGGTCATTCCGAGCCTTCTTTGCTTGATGCAACCCTTCGAGTTGCACGATCCCCCATGAGCCTCACTGATCGGCAAATGCCCTACTGGCCTAGCTACAAGAGCATCACGCCAGAGGCACGTCGGGCCTATCTGCAATGGCTGGCCGGTGGACGTCGTCAGCCAGCCGATGCCGGGTACGTATTCCTGTTCTTCTATGGGCTTGAACGGCGTGCGCTGATTGATGCGCCAACCGACCCACAGGCGAAGGCTGAACTGCCTGCGATCAAAGCCGAAGTGAGGCGTCTGATAGATCTCTACGGCGGCAACTCTTCCTTCCGCGGCTACGCAACACGCTTCCTCGCTCATCTCGAATCAGGCTCGCTCCAAGCTCAAAGCTATTTGAGCGAGCCGCCCACCATGAGCGCCGACGGTTATGAACTGCCGATGTCACTTCGCGTCGCTCTGGGTCAGATGGCCGTGGATAAATTCCCACTGAATCCAAGTTGGGCATTGGCCTGGGCGCAGTCAGAGCCAAACATCTCCAGGCGCACACCTGTGACTCGTTGCCCGGAGCAATTTGCAGCACTCTTCAAAAACGAGTTCGCAAAGCGCTACCCCAACGGGATCGCGCTGGCTCAGAACAAAACCAAGCTCAAAACCGCCTATCGCCCAGCCTCAGCGACACTGAACATTCCGGCTGAATCCGTGGGTGACTTACCGGACGTGAGCGCCACCTCTGGCACCCGAAACAAGCTGCAGGTTATCGTTGAAGACTGCACGAACGTGCTCGACCCTTATAGCCGGTACCTGGGGCGCAACCCGGATGCAGCGGGCTCGCTTGAAGCCATCCTTCAGCTACCCACTGAACTCTGGCCAGCAGAGGCTCAAACTGAGCTCGATCAGCTTGCGCAACGTGTGGGCGGTGAAACTATTTGCATGAGCTTCGGCGAGTTGGCCGGGCGATTCAAATCCGCCGGCGCGCTTTCACGTGACAAGGTGATCGCGCTGGCCCGTGCACTGGAGAGCAAGCGCATTGGCTTGGAGCCCGATGTGCTCTCCGGTAGCCGCACCCCTAAAGCTGAAGACACCATCGCTCTGTTCGCCGCTGAATCGGAGGAAGGCTCTCTTCGCTCATCGGACGCCTACAACGCTGCAGCTGTGACCCTTGATCTGGCCAGCGCTGTCGCTGCGGCAGATGGTGACACCTCTCTCGAAGAAGTGAGCTTATTGTCTGGGCACATCGACTCGTGGGATCACCTCTGTGTGGCCCACCGCAAGCGCTTGAAAGCCCACCTGCAAATTCAGCTGAAACAGCCCCCTACCCTGGCGAGCCTCAAGAAGAAGCTGGAGCCTTTAACTGCAGAGGCTAAGCGAAAAATTGCGAGCTTCCTGGCCCACCTGGCCCAGGCAGACGGCGAGGTCACGCCGCAAGAAGTGAAGCTGCTTGAGCGAGTTTACAAGTCGTTGTCGCTGGATCCGCAGTTCGTCTACAGCGATTTGCACAGTGCTGCGGTACTGCCTGCTCGGCAGGTGGAAACAGTGACCGGGGCTACAAGCCCAACGATAGCTAGCAACTCTGCACACAAAGCCGACGCAGGCTTTGTCCTGGACATGCACAAAGTCGCTCGCCTGCAGCAGGAGACCGCTGAAGTATCAGCCCTGCTCGCCAGCGTGTTCAGCGACGAGTCGACCGCTGAAACTAACAATGTCCAATCGCCTGAAGTCACTCAGGACGTTGAAGAAAGCGCAGCCGAGCAGCTTGCCACTGTTCACGGGCTGGATGTGGAACACTCCGCGTTCCTGCGTCTCTTGGTTTCACGAACCGAATGGAGTCGTGCCGAGCTTGAGGACGCCGCGAGCGATATGGAGCTCATGCTGGACGGTGCATTGGAGCGGATTAACGACACCGCCTTCGAGCTCTTCGACATGCCGGTGACCGAAGGCGACGAACCGATCGAAATCAATCCCGAAATTCTGGACGAATTAGCCCTATGAGTAAGATACGTGCCAAGGATCGCGACGCGGTCATCCAGTCACTACGTGCAGGCGTTGTACCTCGCGTTGGCCAGCATTTGATTCAGGTGGGCCGAGCCGGCGAGCTCGACTCGCTGCTCAAGGATGTTGATCGCTTGGCCGATGGTGGTTCGGCCTTCCGTGTGGTCGTTGGTGAGTACGGTGCAGGTAAGACCTTCTTCCTGAACCTGGTGCGCGGTATCGCCATGGAGCGCAAGCTAGTCACCATGCATGGTGATCTGAACCCGGATCGTCGACTCCATGCCTCCGGTGGGCAAGCTCGGTCGCTGTATTCTGAGCTGGCCAAGAACATGGCCACAAGAACGAAACCCGATGGTGGTGCACTCCAGGGCATCGTCGAAAAATTCATTTCCCAGGCCAAGTCTGAAGCCAAAGCCAAGGGTGTGGAAAGCGAAGCCGTCATTCGTGAGTACCTGGCAGAGCTCACTGAGATGGTTAATGGCTATGACTTTGCCGAGGTCATCGCAGCTTACTGCCGTGGTTTCGAAGAGGGAAATGAACAGCTGAAAGCAGATGCCATCCGCTGGCTGCGTGGCGAATTCTCCACCAAGACAGATGCGCGAGCTGCACTTGGTGTGCGCACGATCGTCGATGACGCATCGGTTTACGACCAGTTGAAACTGCTTGCGCGCTTTGTGCGGTTGGCAGGCTTTGGCGGTTTGATGGTCTGCCTCGACGAGTTGGTCAACCTCTACAAGCTTGCGAACACCCAAGCCCGTAACGCCAACTACGAACAGATCCTGCGCATTCTGAATGACTCGTTGCAGGGTTCTGCAGAAGGTCTCGGCTTTGTCTTAGGCGGCACACCAGAATTCTTGATGGACACTCGCCGCGGCTTGTACAGCTACCCTGCCCTCCAGTCCCGTCTGGCAGAAAACACCTTTGCCAAGTCTGGCCTGGTTGACTTGTCTGGCCCGGTCATTCGACTGAGCAGCCTGACACCCGAAGATTTCTTCGTGCTGCTGCAAAAGCTCAGGCACGTGTACGCCTACGGTGAACCTGAGAAATTCCTGCTGCCGGATGAAGCGATCCCAGCCTTCATGGCTCACTGCAATCAGCGACTGGGGGAGGCTTATTTCCGCACGCCGAGGACTACGATCACAGCGTTCATCAGCTTACTTGCGGTGATCGAGCAAAACCCTGGAGCAGATTGGCGGTCGCTGGTCGGCGCTGTGGAGTTGGCCAAGGATGAAGGAGCCCAGCAGGATCTAGAAGTCGAGGCCGATGATGAGCTCGCCAGTTTCAAGCTCTGATTCTTCATCATTCGAGCGTCTGCACCCTGAGGTTCAGCAATGGATCTGGTCGCAGGGCTGGACGTCGCTACGCGATGCGCAGGAGTGGGCGGTGCCGGCCCTAATTGGCGCCGACCAGGACGTCATCATCGCGGCCTCGACTGCTGCAGGTAAAACCGAGGCCGCTTTCCTCCCCGTCATGAGCAACCTCTTGAACGATACGAGCACCGCAGGCGCGGTGCTCTACATCAGCCCCCTGAAAGCCTTGATCAACGATCAATGGGACAGGCTGAGCAGACTGTGCGAACGACTGGAGATTCCAGTCGTCGCGTGGCATGGGGACGTGTCCGCAAGCAAGAAACAACGCTTTCTCAAATCACCTGAAGGCATTCTGCTGATCACACCAGAGTCGCTTGAAGCACTCTTCGTGAACCGAGGCTCAAGCTTGCCAGGTGTTTTTCAAAACCTACGTTACATCGTCGTGGATGAGCTTCACGCGTTCATTGGCAGCGAGCGTGGAAAGCAATTGCAGTCTTTGATGCAGCGCGTGGAGACAGTCGTTGGCAGGCAGCTTCCACGTGTGGGCCTATCTGCCACCTTGGGTGAGATGTCTCTGGCTCAGGTGTTTCTAAGGCCGAACAACCCTGAGCAGATCACCGTCATCAACTCGACGTCGACAGGCCAGGAGCTGCAAGTTCAGGTACGCGGCTACATCGAGCGTCCAATGCAGCAGGAGGTTGCCGACCATGGTAAGCGACAATCCTCTGAGGAAGATGCCACAGACGAGGAGACCGAGGAGTCAGGCTCTAAAGTTGCGATCGCCGGACATCTCTACAAGGTTTTACGCGGGCACAACAACCTGATCTTCCCTAACCGGCGCCAAGAGGTAGAGTGGTTTGCAGATCGACTGCGGTCGCTGTGCGAAAACGATGGCGTTCTCAACGAGTTCTGGCCACACCATGGCAGCCTCTCAAAAGAGCTGCGAGAAGATGCTGAGCGTGCCCTAAAAGCCGGCGATCCACCCGCTTCTGCTATTTGCACGACGACGCTTGAGCTAGGCATTGATATCGGAAACATCAGAACAGTTGCCCAAGTGGGATGCCCACCCTCTGTAGCTAGCCTGCGACAAAGGCTCGGAAGATCGGGACGGCGCGCAGGCGAGCCTGCCATCCTGAGAGGCTACTGCCGGGAGCGCGTGCTCACGGATCAGTCCGACCTTTCCGATCAACTGCGTGAAGGGTTGGTGCAAACCGTTGCCATGATTCGCTTGCTGGTGGCCGGTTGGTTTGAGCCCCCTCGTTCGCAGGGAATGCATGCTTCCACGCTCGTTCAGCAATGCCTGTCGACCATTGCCCAAATGGGCGGCGCCAGCGCTGCCCAACTGTGGAACGATCTCATTGCCAGCGGCAGCTTCGCGAGCGTAACGAAGGGCGATCTGATGTTGCTGCTCAAGGGCATGGGTGAGAAGGAGCTGATTGTCCAGGACAGTTCTGGTCTGCTCCTGCCAGGTGAGCTGGGTGAGCGTCTGATCAATCACTATGAGTTCTACACCGCTTTTACCAGCGATGAAGAGTTCCGACTGCTCAGAGATGGCAAACCACTGGGATCTCTGCCCGTTAGCCGGCCACTCTCCAAGGGGCAGAGAATCATCTTTGGTGGCCGACGCTGGCAGGTTCAGGATGTAGATCTTGAAGCCAAAGTCATCGTGGTTACCCCAACGCGCGGCGGCGAGCCACCCCAGTTTGACGGCTTGGGCGCTCAGATACACGATCGCGTTCGAATGGAGATGCGGAGTGTTCTTTCGGAAACAGCACCCTGCCCTTTCCTGGACAAGCAGGCCCAATCATTGCTCCAGGAAGCGCGGCAAACATTTCATGCCCTCGGGCTCGGGGAAAAGTCGATCGTGGGATCGGCTAGCGCCAGCCATCTTGTAACTTGGCAAGGCGACTACACCAATGATGCCTTGGCTTTGCTGCTGAGGCATGTGGGCATCCAGTGTGAGAACTCGGGACTTTTTCTGGACATCGCATTTGGTGCGGAGGATTCACTGAAAGCATTGCGTACCGTCGCTCAGCTAGATGTCTCTAATCTGGAGCCCATTCTCGAGAACGTGGAAAACATGATCCGAGAGAAATGGGACTGGGCTCTTCCTCAACCGCTTTTGATGAGGTCGTTTGCCTCAAGTCACCTAGATCTGCAAGGCGCGGTGGAAATAGCTCGAAAAATCAGTGAAAACCAGTACCAGTAGAGGGCGCTTGGGCGTGTCCAGTAGCAGCGGACGCCCAACAGCCCCCGCTGCTGGGCACTGCTACCGCTCGGCGCCCGTTTGACCACGGCCCGCTCTGGCCCCATTACAGCAGCTGAAGCCAAACGCACCATCACAAGCGCTGCGTGGTTGCCCCCCCTTTCTTCAGCTCACATGACCAAAGCCGGAGAGTCGAATCGCTCGATGAGAAAATCCGTTACTCCCCGTTGTCTGAGACTTGAGCTTCTACACAGGAGCGCCTCACTCCTAACAACAGGCAGTACCCAATGCAACAGTGCAATGGGTACGAGACCCAATACGGCGCCATCACCTCCTTGACCTGGCGGCCCGAGGTTGAATGGTTGCACGCCTTCGCCCTGGAGGGCGGTAGCGATATGCAGAAGCAGGAAAACCGCAGCGAGCGCTACAACACCATCAACCTCGTGCGGCAGACTCAGACTCGCGACCAAGATTTCGACTTCAATACCGTTGGAGCCTATGTGCAGGCCGAAATCGAGCCCTTTGAGTCGCTGAAGATTGTCCCGGCCCCGCGTCGACAAGATCAGCGGCGATTTCACCAGCAAGCTTACCGACCAAGATTACGACATCAACGACTATGGCCTTATCAAGCAGCCGAAGCTCAGTGTCGTCTACTCACCCTGGAAGTTTGCGAGTTTTTATGCGAACTGGGGCCGCACTTTCCAGGTAGGCACAGGTGCAGCTGCCTACAAGGTACCGCCGCGTAATGAAGACCTTGATCCATCGATCAACGAAGGCTGGGAGACCGGCACTCAGAAGATTTCACATTTTCTTCACACCACCTTGCCGCGCCTTAAGCGCGGATTGGATTTGCAGATTACGTAGAGTCTCCCGCGCCGCTTCACTACCTGGCAGTCCCGATGGCGATTCTTGGCTTGCTTGAGCGATGAAAGGACTTGCATAGCACTACTCCTGTTATGTAATAACACTATGATAACGAAAATCATTCTCGATTACGACCACTCCTGCCGGCCATCACTCTCGAGTCTTCAGGACAGCCGGCGCGTCCTTAGCTGTCCCCTGGGTATTAAATCGGTTACCAAACATCGCGCGTTTGGAGGTGCGGCAACAACCCATGGAGCGCGTCGGAATCACAAGGACGAATCCGACTACGGAGCATTTCGAACGCGCGTGACGCTTTGCGGTTTTCTTTGTATGCATGCATCGGCGACATGGCATTAGACTGCCGATGCCAATAATTTGGCGTCGTATTTTTGTTTTTGTTTGTATGAATTACGTGCTTAGCAAGGAATTTCAATAGCCGATTTTTTAGTCAAGCTCAAGCTCAAGATCTAGCCCGTCAAGCGCGGGCTAGTCGGCTGCGATGCTTGTAATTGTCAGCCCTAATAATCCGGGCCATCCCTTTTGAATAAGTTCACAATCATTACCGGGACTTTGCTATTCTAAAAAACAGAACAACTTATAAGTACCGTGAAACAGCTCTAATATACTCAATGACAACCCGAATTACCGGAACCGTTTAATTGCCCTTCAAGTACATTCCAAAAAGGAATAACAATAGATCGATCAATTATTTGGCTTGATTATTCGAAAGATATAACATCACCAAATTTATAACTAGTAGCCTGTGAAACGTACATGAATATTGATCTCCGCCAGCTTCGTCACTTTATTGCCCTAATCGAACATCGCAGTTTTGCTGCAGCTTCAGCAGCTGTGCATTTGTCTCAATCGGCATTCAGTCGCAGCATACAAAGTCTAGAGAATAATATTGGATACAGATTAGTTGATAGAGGTGAAAAGGGGTTAAACCCTACACGGCATGGCTTATTGGTTCTTGAGCACGCGCGGCAAATCGTTCATGGCGCTCGCAGCTTGATCAGAGAGGTTGAGGATTTTAGCGGAACCAGCACGGGCCTGGTAAGATTCGGTTCTGGCCCAGCAGCTGCGGGCGGGCTAGTTGCAATTGCGGTAGGGCGCTTCATTACAGAATATCCGGCAGTTAAGACATATCTGCAAGTAGACAGCTGGCAAGGTCTCAAACAAAAGCTTTCTGCCGAGGACATTGATTTTTTCATAGCCGATAGTGACGAGTTTGAGTCCAGCCCTAACCACAAAATAACACATATAAAACCTAGGCGGTGGAACTTTTGTTGCCGCGCAGGGCATCCTCTGAGTTGTAAGGAGGAAGTGCGGGCGGAAGATCTACTACAGTACCCACTAGCGACAGTATTTCACCCTCCCAGAATTCACAAGCTTCTATGTGAGCTTAGTGGGCGTAGAGACTTCACCCCCACGGTAGAGTGCGAACATGGATACGCCCTGATAAACATCGTTCAACAATCTGACGCAATCGGAATTGCATGCACAAACAATTTCCAACAACAAGAAGCGAATCCGCGATTGATCATTCTAAAACTTGCGAATCTACTACCAGAACACGAGGACGCTTTCTATACACGCTACGGGATAGTCAGCCGTGTTGACATCGGTTTATCACCCATGGCAAGAGCACTAATAAATCAATTAGTTACTAGTGATGAAGAGATTTAAGGAGAAGCAATCGTAAATGTCTGAGTGGCGCCAGGGCAGCACAACCTGACGCCATACTTCAAACTTTATCGCGAGATATTCAGCCTTTGCGTATTGATCGGCTCAGAGATCCATCCACCGCCACTGGCACCTCACCTTTTAAAGTGACGCGGCGCATCAGCCTCCGCTGCGTACCATAATCGTTGAGCGCATAGTGCTGGGTTGCTCGATTATCCCAGATAGCTACATCACCCAGACTCCAACACCAGCGCACAGTGTTTTCTAGGGCAGTTACATGCCCCTGAAGCAGCGATACTAGCTTCCTTGAATCTTCCAGTGAATATCCTCTCAAATATTTAACAAAATGACCAAGTTGCAGTGTCCGCTCGCCAGAGATCGGATGCACTCGCACTACTGGATGCTCAGCCTCATAAATGGTCGACAAAAAACTACTTTGCTTATCCCTAATTCCTTCTGTAGGAGGAATGTAGTCATAGTCGTTGGTATGGATTGCCCACAGCGTATCGGCAAAGGCACGGAGATGCGCTGGCAGGTTTTCATAGGCGCTTGCGGTATTCGCCCAAACTGTATCGCCGCCAGATTCAGGTAAAATGATACTGCGCAATACAGACGCTTTGGGGTAAGCGTCTATAAAGGTTACGTCCGTGTGCCATGACGCTGCACGACGGCCTGAATCGCCGTCCAGCTCAAGCATATATTTAGTGCCACCTACCGCAGCTAACGTAGGGTGACGAGCAGGTTCGCCTAGTAGTTCAGCAAATGCCTCCTGTTCTTGGTCATCCAAATGATTCTGACCGCGAAAGAAAATGACCTTATACTTAACCAGCGTTTCCTGGATAGTCTCTACTGCGTCTGCTGCCAGGCTGCCGGAAAGTTTAATCCCTCGAACTTCAGCACCAATACGACCAGCAACTGGGATAATTTCTATCCCGTTTTGATATTCAGAACTACTCAATGATTTTTCGCTCATACACCACCCAACTATGGCTGAATTTATGGGTTAACTTTAGCCGTGGCTTTCTCGGCCATTACTTTGTTCATGTAGCTTGGTTCTACCCAGTCGCGGGCCTCAAAGCGGCGACGTATTAAACGCTCACTAAAGGCTAGCTCGATACTCTTTTGTAATCCCGAAACAAAATCTGCATCGAGCCGCGGGTCAAAGTAAGTCGCTAGATCCTCATCTGCCAGCTCGGTCTCCAAGACATATGGCGGCCATGAAGAGTTTTTTGTAAATAATTCGATGTAAGTTTTTTTGTTGCGTTCATCTCTTAACCAATCTGAAGCTTGCTTTTGAACCTCGAGCAGTCGCGTCACGAGCTCTGGATAGTCGCGAACAAATTTTCCAGTGCCAAGAAGCATCATCTGAGTACTCCCAGCGTTCTGCAATTCTTTTGAATTGACAGGAAGCTCTGCCAAACCGCGTTGCTGCAGAACTATCAAATTGGAAAGCCCCCAGGTTCCATCAATTTGGCCTGCGGCCAATGCCGCATTCGCCGCATTCGGATCTAAGTTGATTACTTTTACGTCACGCTCCGAGAGCCCTTGGCTGGCCAGAGCGCTAACAAATGATAACTGAAGAGCAGTGCCTCTAAATACAGCTATGCGCTTGCCTTTCAAATCACTCAACTGCTTAATCTCGGAGCCAGGCCGAACGGCTAGATAGCTTTTTATCCCGCGCACACCTACGGATAACACACGAGTATCCAGGCCACCAGCTTTCCCAACGATAGCCGCCAGGTCGCCCATGTATGCAATATCGACTTGATCATTCGCTAGTGCCTCATTGATGACTGGGCCAGCACCTTTAAAAAATCGCCACTCAATAGTTATTTTATCTTTCTCAAATGCTTTCTCGAGCAAGTGTTGCTCACGGATTACATCTATCACGCCTCCGGCAGCATGCTTGTCGCTTCCGCCTGCATCCGGAACGGCAATTCGAATGGTGGCAGGCGCACTATTCGCCGCATAAGCTGATGTAGTCATCAATGTCAAAGTAAATAGAGCGAGCTGAAGAAGTCTGTTCATATTTTTCCTGAACCACCTGCATGATGCTTAAGCAATGTATAGCGGCACGTTAAATGAACATATTGAATTTTACAAACAGAAAAAATAGCTAAGCACCATGCACAAGGGCATAAGCCAATGAATACGCCACACCGGGTAGGTCATGCAAGTGATGCAAAAGCGAAATGAGGAGATTGCAACGAGCGCGCTATTTTCCGCACATCACTTATCGTGTATATAGAAAGGAGTGAGGCAGAGCGCCCTCAAAAAACTATAACCAAGCTTAGCTGTACTCCTAGCGGAAGCTTTAGCACTCATAATGTTAAAATAGCAATCGAGCCGCCTTAGGCAAGGAATCGATCCCCATATGTTTAAAGTATCTTGTTGGGTCAACTACTAACCAGCCTAGTCTTCCCGCACATGCCGCTCTTTCCTTTCCTGCCACTCCTTGGCTTCAACGCTCAACTTCGCAGTTGGCCGCAGAAGCAAACGTCGCAATCCAATGGGCTCTCCCGTCTCTTCGCACCATCCATACTCTCCTCGCGAGATCCTCTCCAAGGCTTCGTCAATCTTGTCCAATAGCTTCTTCTCCCGCTCAAGCAGGCGCAATTGCCACTGCAGCTCTCGGAAGAACCCCTGTTGCGCGGCGTCCATGTAATCGTCAGCTGGCAGAGAAAGCTGCTCTTGTTCCGTCATGTCGGTCACTCTCGCTCGATAATTTTGAGTTGTCAGGATCGCTGCGCACCGAAGGCCAAAGGCAGGCCTTGGCAGCTCTCATTAACGCATCCGCCATGCCAGGCCAGTTGGCCAGAAACTACAGTCGTCATTACTCGGTGCCGCAACTGGTGATTTTTTAACGGTGTCCACTGACAGTGAGCAAGGATCGGGTCATGGGCGACTGGTCGTGGTTCCTCTAAACGCTCTACAAGAGCGAGGTCTGCCCAGTACCCCTCTCGCAGATATCCGCGCTCCTGGATCGCGAACAAGTCCGCAACCGCATGACTCGTCTTTTGCACCAGTTGAGTAATCGGCAGAACACCTTCTTCCACCAGCTCAAACAACGCAGGAAGCGCATGCTGAACCAGGGGTAATCCAAACGGCGCAGAAGCATACGCCCTCTGCTTCTCTGCCAACGTATGTGGGGCATGATCAGTACCGATTACATCTATGCGATCATACAGGAGAGCTTGGCGCAGGGCATCACGATCCTCTCGGGTTTTGATGGCGGGGTTGCATTTGATGAGATTGCCAAGGCTTGCGTAATCACGGTCATCGAATAGCAAGTGATGTGCGCAGACCTCTGCAGTGATCAATTTGTTCGCAAGAGGGCCAGGCTCGAATAATTTCAGCTCCATAGCCGTGGTCAAATGCAGCACATGCAGGCGTGTGTTGAACTTGTTGGCAAGCTCCACTGCCAAGCTTGATGAGCGGAAACAAGCGTCCGCATCTCGAATTACCGGGTGCATTGCCGGCGGGATGAAATCACCAAACTGCTCGCGGTAATGAGCCTCGTTGGCCAAGATTGTAGGCGTATGCTCACAGTGCGCGAGCAAGATAGTAGGTACATTGGCAAACAGCCGCTCCAGTACTCGAGGATCGTCAAGGAGCATGTCTGCCGTCGACGCGCCCATGAACACCTTCACACCTGCGACCTGCTGCGGGTCAAGACTGGCGACTACATCCAGATTGTCCTTGCTGACTCCAAAGTGAAAGCCGAAGTTTGCGACTGACGAAGCAGCGGCTCGGGCTTTCTTATCTTGAAGCGCGGCGAGGGACAAGGTAGCCGGATTGGTATCGGGCATGTCCATAAAGCTGGTAATCCCACCCGCAACGGCGGCTCGGGACTTATTCGCCATGGTTGCCTTGTGAGCAGCGCCAGGCTCACGAAAGTGCACCTGGTCGTCGATCATTCCTGGCACAAGCCAGCGACCCTGCGCATCAATTTCGACGGAGGCGTTAACACCATCGATGCTACCTGCAATTTTCTCAATTCGGTCATATGCAATGAGAAACCGAAGATGGTCGCGCCCTAGCTCTCAAGCCGATGAATTGCCCAGGCGGCACCCTCCTCTATCGACACGGCCTCAAGAGCTATCGCGACTTGCCGATTCGCATGGGCGAATTCGGTAAAGTCCATCGGTATGAACCTTCCGGCTCTCTCCATGGATTGCTTCGGGTTCGTCACTTTACCCAGGACGACGCGCACATTTTCTGCGCTCCTGAACAGATGAACGAGGAGTGCCGATCCGTCGTGGCTTTAGTTCTGGACATCTATCGCCAGTTTGGCTTCGAGGAAGTGCGCATCAAGCTGTCTACTCGCCCTGCCAACCGAATCGGCAGTGACGCCACTTGGGATCAACTCGAGGGTGCGCTCATCCACTCTCTCGAAGAAATGAACCTCGTCTATCAGGTCAATCCTGGTGAAGGTGCCTTCTACGGGCCCAAGCTTGAGTTCGTTTTGCGCGACGCGATTGGCCGGGACTGGCAGTGCGGCACGCTCCAGGTCGATATGAACCTCCCTGAACGATTCGGCATTGAATACGTTGACGAAGATGTGGGCAGAGGATACGCCGCTGCCCGGAAAATTGCTGTTTTAACAACTGCACGCCCGAAACCTCACCTTGCACACCGCCAGGTTAATGAAGAGCATCCTGAAATATTTAAAGCCAGATGAGTTAGATACAAGCAAAAAACCTCGCCTTGCTCGTGACATCACAGCAGGCTGAATATTTACTGCGCAATGAGAGCGGAATCAATACCGTTGATACTGTTTTTATTAGGCAACACATAGAGCTCATCACTTGTCAGCTCATGCAAAAGCTCTTCACGCAGCAAATGAAACTCGTACTGACTACGACTACGTGGTCGAGGCAGGTTAACTTTGATGATACGCTTGATACGTCCTGGACGAGGAGCCATCACAACAATTCGATCGGCGAGAAAGATTGCTTCTTCCGCGTCATGAGTGACCATCACAGTCGTGATCTTGGACTGTTCACGAATCTGAAGCAGCTCATTTTGCATTTGCTGACGAATGAGCGCGTCCAGCGCGCCGAAAGGCTCATCCAACAGCAAGATGCGTGGGCTCCCCACTAGACCTCGAGCGATAGCCACCCTTTGGGCCATTCCGCCGGACAATTGATGCGGATAGGCACGAGAAAACTCGCTAAGACCTACCAGGTCGATAAACTCCATTACTTTCCGCTTTTTCTGCTCGTTAGTAGAGCCATCATTTACTAACCCCAAGCCGACATTACCCTCCACTGTCAGCCATGGAAAAAGCCGATGCTCTTGAAACACCATGCCGCAACCCGCACCAACTACTTCAACTCTCCTCCCATCCACGCGTATATCACCGCTATAGTCAGTCTCCAAACCAACCAATAGACGTAATAGAGTAGATTTACCGCACCCACTGGCGCCCACGACTGCAATGAACTCACCTTCTGAAACTTCCAAGTTAAAATCATTGATCGCCTGGAATATTCCTCCGTCGATATTGAAAGCTTTTCCAACATTAGTAAAGCTAACGATTGGATGAGTCATGCTTGCCTCCAGCGCGTGACACGCGCCTCTATACGGTGCCCGAGGTGGTTGATCATCCCGCCAGTGATCCCAACCAGCAGCATCGCAGCCATAATCTTGTCCATATCCATTAGTTGTTGCGCCCCAATCATTAGGCTACCAATACCACCATTCGACGGCATGAAGTATTCGGAGCCGATTGCTCCTAGCCAAGAATAAATCAGACTCAGACGCAATCCACTGCAGATGCCGGGCGCAGCGCCGGGCAACACAAATTTCCTGAGGCGTTGCTGCAGGTTCAGCCCTAGCACTAGCGCGACCTCATTCAATTGCTCTGACTGGCTAGCGACGCTCCGATGAGTGGCGATATATAATGGAAAAAACGCCGCGAATGATACGAACACCCACTTCGCCGACTCGCCTAATCCGAACCAAGCAGTTAGCAGTGGAACCCAAGCGAAGATCGCGATTTGCCTTAGGGCTCCCAAACTTGGGCCAAATAGTCGCTCAGCAGGCCGGGATAACCCTAGAAGCAGGCCCGCGGCTAATCCAAAAAAGCCCCCGATGAGCAAGCCCATAAGTGCTCGGGTAAGACTGGAGGAAATGGCGTGCAGCAAACTGGCATCGAGCATGCCTGCAAAGAGAGTTCCCAAGACTCGCAAGGGCGATACCAATATCTCCCGATCAACCCAATGGAGCTGGTACGCGGTTTGCCACAATACCAACAGTGTCAGGGGCAGATACAAAGCTGTAAGACTCTGCCGACCGCCAGGGCGGTGAAAGCGCTTGAGCCGTGAGGTCGGTGGATGTGGCCAGTGAACTGTTTTCTGATCAACCCAGCCAATCAACAGATCCAAAACCACTCCAATCAAGCCAATCACAGCGATGCATACAAATACGATGTCGAGCATAAACAACTGCCGAGCCCAGACCATTAGGTAACCGATGCCCTCACTCGATGCCAATAGCTCCACTGCCAGCAAGGATGACCAGCCCGCAGAGAGCGCCAAACGCACTCCAGCCATGAATGATGGCATTGCGGCGGGGATGATCAACCGACGGATGAGCATCAATTTAGGCAGACGCAACACCGCAGCGGCCTCCCGCAAGCCTGGTTGAGCATCGCGTACGCCTACAAGAGTGTGTAGCGTGATCGGAACCACAACGGCTTTGATAAGCACCATGAGTTTTAGTAACTCACCGATTCCGAAGAAAACCATAAACAGTGGAATCCATGCCAGCGTCGGAATCTGCGCCAATGCGCTGAAGGTCGGGAGCACCAGATTCTGCAGTCTCGAACTGGCGCCTAGGCAAGCACCGAGCAGCGCGCCGAAGCTAATGCCTGCCAGCAGGCCGAGCCCCAGACGTAGAAGGCTCACTGCAATATTTTGCCAGATTTCCCCGCGGCCTAATTCTAGTGCGGTTAGCCAAACCCCCCCCGGCGACGGAAGAATTTGCGCACTCATCAGGTGGTCTCGGGCAGCGATCCACCACAGCGCGAAGATGAGCAATGGCACATAGGCGCCGCTCAGACGGACAGTAAAAACAATCCACCATGGATGCCAACGAGGTGACACAGAAAGGGTTCGGTCACCAAGCATTCGACTCTCCGAAGGTTGGCGTGTAGGTTACAAACCAGCGATCAAATACTCGCATCAACTTACTATTAAACATGTGAACTGGTCTTTGAGTTAAAAGACGTCATTAGTACCGTCTTCTGCAAAAACCGCCAATGCTTTATCCGAATATTTTCTATGCCACACATGCATAACTGCACCGCCTCATAAAATTTAATACGACTTGAGGCATCGCTCTGCGCATATTTTCTACAAAACGAGATATATACGAGAAATATGCATGAGCATTCTAAAACGTCAAGCAGCGACCCCAGCAACCATAGTCAAACATTGAATTTTATAACAAAAAACGTATTCCTAAATAAGGACATAGACGCTTTAGGATAAATAAGATATCAAAATAGCTCACCAGCATTATTAAAAATGCTAAACGGTACTTTGAATTTTAGAACCCTCACACATAGACGGAGCGCAACAACAATAGCTTATTGCAAACATCCATACAGCAAAAAATTTAAGCATGTTTTAACCTATTTCAAGCAGCACAGTGCGACTTATCTAGCCCAACAATTATATCAATCATCGCTCGCGCCGCAGGAGATAGGCGGAAGCCTGCACGACTAATAATCCCGAAAATTGCTGAGCCACCAGGTTGTTCGCCCGGAAAATTGCGGAAACGCAGACGCACCAACGATCCAGGAAGAATATCTTGCTCATAGTGTTCCTCCGTGCTCATGCCGACCGCATCAGTGTTCCGTACAATCTTAGCCAGGCTACTGAAATCATCGGTTTGTATCGCTAGAGCGAAATCCAAACGGCCACTGGTTGCAGCAAGGCGTTTACGGGCTCCTGGAGGCAACATCGCACTTGCTAACGGATAATCGAAAATATCGTCAGGAGACAAGTTAGTCTTGGATAACAATGGGTGTCCCGGCCTGCAAAAAAACACTCCGCGTCGTGGTGTGAGTGGCTGAGTATGAAAATTAGGATCTGACTCGAAATGGCGAATATCGGCAACAAAAAACTCAATCTCCTCTCGATTCAAACTACGACTTAGTTTTTCCCAGTTAGAAGTTTCGAATCTGACTCGGACACCCGGATAAGCTGCCGCAAATCCCGCTACGGCGTCCGGAACTAGTTTCACCGCCGGAGCAGGGCCACAACCAAAGTGAAGCTCACCGGCATCGAGCTTCGTCATTTGAGCTACTTCTCGGGTTAACTGATTAGCGTCTTTTAGTATATTGAGTGCATGGTGTAATACTACATGACCCTCCGGCGTCGGACGCAGATCTTTGCTGCCACGATCTATCAATACGCAACCAAATTCCTGTTCCAATCCCTGGATACTGCGACTGAAGGCTGGTTGTGTGATTCCCATGGCGTCAGCTCCCCGTACGAAGCTGCGATGTTCGTTAAGAGCGATGAAGTAGCGAAGCTGGCGTAAATCCATATGCGTTCCCGGCATCTAAAAAATAGGTCGAAAGTATTGGCCCTAAGCCAGACAGAGGTTTTAAATGCTGACTCTTATGCCGTCAACAAAGCTTTAGATCTTTGTTTAGATCATAAAGGCATATGAGCCTAACTTCGCCGCGTGTAGAACCGACCAAGCCTGGAGGCTCGTCCTTGAGCAGTACTACCAAAATTTTCAAACACACCAACTACAGCTATACCGACCACCGAGTGTCAAGGGGCGTAGGTGCTGCAATGAGAATAGTAACGTCGAGTGGAAGGCGTGACTCGCTCGACCAGGAAACACACCATCACTCGAGTCTAAAGCGCTTGTTCTCGAGGAATGGTCACGGTTAGACGATCAGAGCCATAACGATATTTCGCTCACCCTAACTTTCAACTTTTTTAGTATTGCCTGCGAGTGGAAACAGATAAGCATGTAGCTAGCACCCCACGCAGCTTTATGGCGCCATCCCAATAAAAAAGAAACAACTAACATAGACGCAGATTTATCACAACAAATTAACCAAGCCCCCAAATTCGAGTCGAAAAATTCGAGATGGCTTGGGTAATGGGTGTGATTACGTCCCAAGGAACTTCAATGACTTATTTATCGCGTATTTCCACGAAACCAATTTTTCCGCTTAAAACCTTACCAGCGACTTTATTGCTAGCAAGCTACATCGCCTGCTCACCAGCACATGCTTCGGAGGATCCCGCTAGCAAAGAGCCCGAAGCGGCAAGCGATGCAACGTTGGATAATACACGCCTGAAAGCAGTGACGGTAACTGCCCGCCGTCGCGAGGAAAGTGCTCAGGATGTACCGGCTACGATGAGTGTTATAAGCGGACAGGCGTTAGAGAACCAGCGAGTTTACCGCATACAAGATCTTCAGCAGTTGACACCTAGTCTAAACGTGGCCTACATGCATGCTAGGCAGTCAAGCGTATCAATTCGCGGACTAGGCAACAACCCCGGTAGCGATGGGTTAGAAGGAAGCGCCGGATTGTACATTGATAATGTCTATTTAGGAAGGCCAGGGATGGCAGTGTTTGACCTAATGGACATCGAACAGCTTGAAGTACTGCGCGGCCCACAGGGTACTCTGTTCGGCAAGAACACAACCGCTGGGGTAGTCAATATTAGCACTCGGTTGCCGAGCTTTACACCTGAGCGGAGCATCGAAACTTCATTCGGAGAGGATGGTTTCTTCCAGACAAAAGGGACTATTTCCGGGCCTATTTCCGAAGTGATGGCCGGACGCTT
This sequence comes from Pseudomonas sp. S36, assembly GCF_016647875.1. Classification (NCBI taxonomy): domain Bacteria; kingdom Pseudomonadati; phylum Pseudomonadota; class Gammaproteobacteria; order Pseudomonadales; family Pseudomonadaceae; genus Pseudomonas; species Pseudomonas sp. S36. The sequence goes on from NZ_JACVVG010000003.1 coordinate 78,178, forward strand.
TTCGGCGTACCGAAGTCGCAGCGATGGTGACCTGAAAAATGAATATAATGGCCATGACCTCAATGGCGGTTCTCGAGAGGGGTTTAAAGGTCAATTACTATACAAACCTAGTGAAGACTTCAGTTTACGCATCATAGGCGACTACAATGAGGAGTCTTCTAGCGCCGGCACACATCCACTCTACAGCACGGGCCCAACTATTAATGGCGTCAACCGCTTTGAATCCCGAGCTGCTGCCGTCGGCGCCACACTAGTTGATGGACGCAAGCGCAGAGTCAATATAGATGGAGTTCAGCGCGTTACAGTGCACCAAGGTGGGCTATCGGCAGAGGCGAATTGGAAGCTATCTAGTGACTTCACTCTTACATCCGTCAGCGCTTACCGATGGTGGGATTTCAGCCCTCGTAACGATGACACGTTAAATGTACCAGTCACTAACAACAGTGGCGTGTCGGTTCAGGATAAACAATGGTCACAAGAGTTCAGGCTGGCTTCTCCTATTGGTGGCACATTTGATTACGTTCTGGGAGCCTACTATTTCGGATCTGATTTAGACAATGAAACTAAAATCAGTAATGGCCCTCTGGCCGACCTATGGAATGGAACTCCAACTGGCGCTCTATCGAACGTTCAAAGCCTTGGCAAGGGGCATATTGAAACCAACAGCTTCGCGCTGTTCAGCCAAGGGACATGGCACCTTACGCCAAAATTGGACTTCACCGCGGGCTTGCGGGGTACGTACGAAGAGAAAGACGCCTGGGTCAATCGTAGCCCATCAATTGGCGGCGAGCCAGTTTCAGGCGCTGCATTAGTATCCCGAAACGCTCGGTTCGGAGCGTATGAATCTGGGAGTTTAAATCAATATAGTTTCAGTCCATCTGGACTATTAAGCTTAAGCTATATCTTCAACGAAGATCTTCTCGGTTATGTGACACTTTCGCACGGCGAAAAATCCGGTGGTGTTAACCTTTCTGTCGGCACCGCGCCTACAGCAGGGGCAGAGTCATTAGAGATCGGCAGCGAGCGTGCGAACAACCTTGAATTGGGCATCAAAAGTACTTTACTTGACAACCGCCTCCAACTGAACGGCAACTTGTTCTGGACTCGAGTCAATGGTTATCAGACCACTGGGTATGACGAAGCTAATCGTGTCCAGTATTTAACCAATGCTGGTTCAGTTAGGTCTCGCGGGGCAGAATTAGAAGCCACGCTCATCCCGCTACGTGGCCTGACGATAAACGTCAATGGCTCTTATAACGATGTACGCTATCTTTCTTATAAAGATGCCCCTTGCCCTCCCGAGGTAGCCTATCAACCCGGAGCCCCAGCATCTTGTGATCTCAGCGGTAATCAAGTAGTAGGCGCTTCAAAATGGATCGCCAACATCAACAGCGTGTATGAATGGCATTGGGGCGATAACCTAGTGCCATATGTCACAGGTAGCTACGCTTATCGCTCTAAAGCTGTAGGCACCGTAGAGGATTCATCTTATGCGAAAATCCCCGCATATGGCGTAGCCAATTTTTCAACAGGATTACGAGGTAACTGGGGGCAAGGCCAATGGGATTTATCATTGTGGGTCAAAAACGCCTTCGACAAGACCTACTACACTACATTTTTCAATGAAATCAATGGTGGCTATTCAGGATTCTTGGGCACACCCCGAACTTTGGGCGCAACAGCGCGGTATGACTTCTGACGAAGCGAATAGAATAAATATCTAGAACACCAGAATTAGAGGCCGCCCTGCGGCCTCCTTGACCGGGGATTGTCTGCTCCCAACGCAGCCCGTTGACACACTCGACTAAGAATACTCACAGCGCAATCCAATGCTCAACTATCTTAGATAAATGAGGCATAAATGAGCCAAGATAGATCTTCGACCCACCTCCCAACACCTAATACACTTCAATCATTGAATGATTTGAAGCCACAAGCGGAATTGTTCTCCTCCGCGCTGCTTACGAAAGAAAATAAAGAGCTAGAAAATTTATGCTTGCGCCTGTTCAATTCGCCAAACATCCAAGCAACTATCGAAAAGCTGGAAAAACAACTTGGCTCATTGCCACTGGCCCAAACAGCTGACGCTCAAAAGACGCTACCTTCAGCAGTTCGCGAGTTAGCAATGGGGGCTATCTCGTACTTGGCCGCAGACGACCCACAGCGGCCTAATATAATGCTACATGAGAGCCCTCCCAGAAGGGATTGGCCAGGCGCACGATACATTGTTGACAACCCCGACAACGTTTATCGCATCGTTGCAATTGATAGTCATAGTCAGTACCTAATTACTGGGAAATTAGGAAGCGCACCACCATCACAGTATCTTTTTGAGCTCACCAGCAGTTGGAAGGGCATGACTGGAGAGAATCATATTGCGATGTTAGCTAACCATGAAGTTCTAGTAGGATTCGATGGTTTTTTTGAGATAACCATCGACAATCAGCCTGCAAATGGAAGAGCTAACCACATACAGAGTACCGCCGATGCAAAATACCTCATGATTAGGGATGTCCTGTCTGACTGGGCTAAGCAATCACCCAACCGCTTAAGCATTCGGCGGGTCTCTGGCCCTTCACTTCAGCCGAGGAGAGCATTTGACAAACTTACAAAAGATGCTGAGGCGCTTGTTCCAGAGTTCGTTGACTACTGGCTTCCTATTCTCAGCAGCATTCAACCTGTGATCGACGGTGAGATACCTGAACTCCTGCTGCGAACTGGGGGCTGGGGATGGGTCGTCAATCGGCGCTTTACACTCGTTGAAGATGAGGTTTTAGTCATCACAGTAGATCCTGGATCAGCCAATTATATCGGTACTCAAGTTATGGATCCGTGGGCTCGTTCTCGGAATTACATCAATAAAACAGGCAGCCTGAATGGAGCACAGGCAGTGTCAAACCCCGATGGCACTTACACTTACGTGCTATCGAATACAGATCCCAAATTTGTGAACTGGCTATCAACCGATGGGCTCCTTAACGGGTATGTATCGATTCGAGTGCAAGGAATACCCTCAGGTGGCAGTATTGGTGGAGTGAAGTCATTCCACATTCTATCCATTGAAGATTTACCTGACCGAATTACCAGGCGCCACTCATCTAGTATAAGCCAAACGTTGCTGGACAAGCGAATGACAAGCTATTCAAGGCGTAATGATTCGTAGTTAGTGAGGTATAATGAGTAAGTGCTGGCATGGCTGAGACCAAAATCGATCATCTTAGATTGTGCTGCTAAAACCCAGGCCTTGTTGCAAGAGCCCGGGTTACGTGTACGGCTGCAGGCCGATCAGGCCAGCTTTTCCAGCTCAGGAACCGCTTCGAACAAGTCAGCGACTAGGCCGTAGTCGGCTACCTGGAAGATCGGCGCTTCTTCGTCCTTGTTGATCGCAACGATCACCTTGGAGTCCTTCATGCCGGCCAAGTGCTGGATCGCGCCGGAAATACCGACGGCGATATACAGCTGTGGCGCAACGATCTTGCCGGTCTTGCCGACCTGCGTATCGTTCGGCACAAAGCCTGCGTCGACCGCAGCGCGCGAGGCACCGACGGCAGCGCCGAGCTTGTCGGCCAGGCTGTACAGGTGCTTGAAGTTGTCACCGTTGCCCAAGCCGCGGCCACCGGATACAACGACCCTCGCAGCGGTCAACTTCGGGCGGTCGGACTTGGCCAGCGCTTCACCGACGAAGATTGAGATACCCGCACTGTGCGTAGAGCAGACGGTTTCAACAGTCGCCGAGCCACCTTCAGCGCCTATTGCGTCGAAGCCGGTGGTGCGCACAGTTATGACCTTGACCGTAGCGCTCCATTGCACGGTGGCAATGGTGTTACCGGCATAAATCGGGCGTTTGAAGGTGTCTGCAGATTCTACCGAGATGATTTCGGAGATCTGGTCGACGTCCCGCAGCGCGGCAACGCGTGGCAAGATGTTCTTGCTGTTGGTAGTGACCGGGGCCAGCACGTGGCTGTAACTCTTGGCCAACTCGACCAGCAGCGGCGCTACGTTTTCTGGCAGAGCGTGGGTGTAGACAGCGTTATGGCAACCAGCACCTTGGCCACGCTTGCGATCCTGGCGGCGGATTCGGCGATGCCACCGACGTTCTGGCCAACGACCAGGACGTGCACATCACCACCGATCTTGGCGGCAGCGGCAACAGTGTTCAGGGTGGCCGGGCTACGGCACCATTCTCGTATTCAGCGACAACCAAGATAGTCATTTAGATCACCTTCGCTTCGTTCTTCAGCTTCTCGACCAGTTCGGCCACCGATTTGACCTTGATGCCAGCGCTGCGGGCAGCCAGCGCTTCAACTTTCACGGTCTTGGGTCGAAACGAGGGAAACGCCCAGATCGTCAGGCTTGACGGTCTCCAGCGGCTTCTTCCTGGCCTTCATGATGTTCGGCAGCGACGCATAGCGTGGCTCGTTCAGGCGCAGGTCATCTCTCCCACGACGGAGAACGCGACTACACAATCCTCAGCAGCGTTCACCGCAGGCAAGATTTCTTGCGAGCTCTGCTCTCGACTTACACCTGACCCGTAACCGTCGCAATTCCAACGCCTCCCAGAGGCGCTGGCTGCACTACATCGCTCCGGTGAGAAACGATCTTTACAGGGGCGTCCGAAGTCGACCGTGCAGAGGCACTGGCACTGACTCCGAGGGTTGTGCAGCAAGCGGTATTGGCAAAAATTCTATGGCCGTCCAACTAGTCAACCAGCCCCCCTAATTGCGCCATGCTTTTTTCTCCTAGGGGTTGGCTTAAAGCACTGGCCTAGGAAATTGCAAGATAGGGTTTGAAGAGACAATCACCAGTGGTGTCTAGCTCGCGAAATCGCAACGTAAAAGAGCTTGGCCGAGGCGAAGCGCTCGGTCAGAAAATGAGCAGCATCCGGTATGAGCACATGATCGAACTCCAGCCCTTTTAGCAGCAGCGGTGTTGATATAACTCACTTGATAGGAGATCGACCGGTATGGCTGAGTCACTGTCGAGCATGTTGGCAGCCCTGAGTCAAAGACTCACTTCTCCCATAAGCCAGTTCGATGAGTGAGCGCTTTGCATCACCGAGAAGCTCACCTCTACACACTGTTTTAGCCTCTCCAGGTTGGTATTGCTGGCCCCTGACAATCATCCATTGGCACAGGACTTCAATGGTGACTTGGCATCTCTCCGACAAGAGAAATTCATCTTTCTGGAAGACCCTGCTGGGATAGGCCTCACCTCACACACTCTCCAGCTATGCCGTCAGTACCAGTTGCACCCCTCTAACATCATGTATGTGCCGTCCTTGATGAGCATTCCTGGCCTGATAGCCGCTGGCATCGGGATCAGTATTCTTCCTGAGACCCTTACACAATTGAGCATGCCGGGCATCCGCACTCTGGAACTGAGTCAGCCAGACATGCAGAGCGAATTGTCGCTCATCACTCGAGTGGACGAACGATCGCGAGCAGTCATGCATTTTCTGGGGGAAGCGGAGAAGTGGCTGAACTGAAAACAGCAGGAGCACCCGCCATCAACCCCTCTCCATTTTTCTGCACCTGCAGTGATCTGAGACTACCCAATGCCACGCGGCTTGCCGGAATGTCAGCCTTTTCACGTTCTCGAACGCACCACTACACCGGTTTATTGCTACGGCACATGCCCAACCGTAGGTGCTCCCCCTGGAAATAGACGTTGATCACTGAGCTTTTCCAGTAAGAAGTCATAGACCAACCTTACTCTCCGCGGCGCAGGCCCTGGGCGCGTCCGGTAGAGAACCAGATCGAGTGGTTGCGGAGCATGATCTGACATCACCTCAACGAGGGTGCCTTGCGACAAATGAGGCTCAGCCAAGTAAAGAGGCATTTGAGCAAACACGCCCCCCTGCAGCACCATTTCCAACTCAGTTTCCGGGTCATCGCATGTGAAGCCAGGTTGCTCGGGAATGAAGCTCTCCTCGTTGGGAAAAATCCACGGCCAACCGCGTCCGGATCTACGATCCTGAAGCAGCGATAGAGGCATGGTCTTCAGCTCCATAAGACTCAATGGCGCTCCAGCACTGGCTATGAGCTCAGGTGCGGCCACGACAAGCAACGGAACGCTTGCCACCGTCCTCGCGATGAATCGACGATCGCGGACAGTACCCACTCGAATCCCGATATCGATTTTGGATGCCACCGAATCCGTTAGCTCATCGTCCAGAGTTAGGTCGATGCTCAGTTTCGGATACTGCCGACGTAACTCAGCCAGGAAACGGGCTAGGTAGAGCTTGCCGATCGCATGCGGTGCAGTCAGTCCCACTCGCCCCATGATCTCTTGCCCATCACCGCGATCCGCTCTAGAGAAGAGCTGGTCAAAGCCTTCTATTGCCGCCCTCGCTTCTTGCGCGAGCTCCCTTCCGAAATCTGTGATTCTCATCTGTCGCGTGCTGCGGTGGAACAGCGACTCGCCCATGAGTCGTTCAAACTCCTGCACCGCCCGGGTAACTTTCTGAGGCGATGTTCCTAGGTGATTCGCAGCTTCGCGAAAGGATGAACAATCAACGACCGCCAAAAAAACCCTCACCATCTCAAGCCGATTCAGCACGTTATTGTTCCATATTTTGGAATTTTAAAATCCTGAATATTCCATTCTCTGTGATGATTTGACAACTCATAATCGGTGTCATCTCCACCTAATGAGGCTTCTGAAATGAGCAAAGGTATCGAAGGAAAGGTCGTCGTCATCACGGGTGCAAGCAGCGGCCTGGGTGAGACCACTGCTCGCCACTTGGCCAGCAAGGGCGCTTTGGTCGTGTTGGCTGCACGACGCGAAGATCGCCTCAAAGCAATTGCTGCAGAAATCGAAGCCAGCGGTGGAAAAGCCACGGCGCTCGTGGTGGACGTCACACGTCGTGAGGACTTGATTTCCCTCGTGCAACACGCAGTGGACACGTTTGGCCGTTTGGATGTGATGATCAACAATGCTGGCCTAATGGCGATCGCGCCTATTTCTGAACTGCGGGTTGATGAATGGGATCGGATGATCGACATCAACATCAAGGGGGTGATGTATGGCATTGCTGCCGCCCTACCCCTGTTTGAAAAGCAAGGGTCGGGTCACTTCATCAACGTCTCGTCTGTTGCGGGCATCAAGGTCTTTAGCCCTGGCGGTTCGGTCTACAGCGGTACGAAATACGCAGTCCGGGCGATCTCGGAAGGTTTGCGCCATGAGGTAGGGAAGAACATCCGTACCACCACCATCGAGCCAGGCGCGGTCGATTCCGAGCTGAAATTCGGTAGTGGTCACGAAGCCAGTGCACAGGCGGTGGCTGACTTCTACAAGAACGCAATTCCTGCAGAGTCTGTAGCGCGAGCCATCGCATTTGCCATCGAACAACCGGCGGATGTGGACATCAATGAAATTGTCCTGCGTCCAACATCTCAGGATTTCTGATCGAGAGGATAGTGAAATGAAAGTTTTGATAGTCCTTACATCGCACGATCAACTGGGCGACACCGGCCTGAAAACGGGCTTCTGGCTGGAGGAGTTCGCTGCACCTTACTACGTCTTCAAAGACGCAGGTGCCGAGGTTGTGCTGGCATCCCCAGCGGGTGGGCAACCGCCACTCGATCCGAAAAGTGAACTGCCTGATTTCCAAACCGACATGACGCGCCGGTTCAATGCTGACCTAGCCGCCCAGAAGGCATTGTCAGCAACCATCAAGCTCGATACGGTCAGTGCGGAAGACTTTGACACAGTATTCTATCCAGGTGGGCATGGCCCTCTGTGGGATCTCGCAGAGTCGAAAACCTCTGTCAACCTGATCGAATCATTCGAACGCGCCGGCAAGCCCATCGGGTTCGTATGCCACGCGCCTGGTGCACTTCGCCATGTTAAAGGTAGTGACGGATCCCCGTTGATCAAAGGCCGACGGGTAACGGGTTTCACCAACGGCGAAGAAGCCGCCGTGGAGTTGACCGACGTGGTGCCATTCCTGATCGAAGATGAGTTTCAGCGCCTGGGGGGCCATTATGAGAAGGGCCCAGATTGGGCTCCATTCATCGTCGAAGACGGCAAGTTGGTTACAGGTCAGAACCCAGCAAGCTCTGAAGGTGTGGCTAAAGCACTTCTCGCCCAAATGGAGTAATCGCTTGAGCTGGCCTGAGCTCACAGAGGGCTCAGGCCAGCTCGATACGGTCTTTGGCACATCGCCGCATAGCAAATTCCAATGCCTGATTCACGGAGCTTGCTTGAAAGCGACTCGATACACCTCAAAAGCCATGGTGTTCATCAATCAGGTTCGCGACCTCTCTAGCATGCATACGCCCTAGATCATGAGCAGCCTCGGGAAAAACTTTCAACCGAGCGCCAGGGATGCGTTGTGCTAACAACTGCCCGACCCGTAATGGGCTTATGGGATCTGAGCCACCCCATAGGAGCAATACCGGCATGCGTAGCTCATGCAGGCGAGCCGTGAGATCGGTTCGGTCATCCAGAAACCAGCGTGGTACGTTCGGGTAGTCAGTTTCGAACTCTGTCCGCCAGTCCTCGGCACCCATTGCAGAAACGTCCATTCCGCCCGAAGTGACAGCTAAGGTCAGATGGGTAATCAACTCAGGCCGCTCAAGGGCCATATGGATGGCTACGACTCCCCCCATGGATTGGGCTACCAATGCCGTGGGTCTATCGATTTCGTCCAATGCCAACGATGCAAGATGCTTCAGGCTAGTGATTTTCGGGCTGGGCGCTGTGTTGCCGAAGCCAGGCCATCCCATGTGGTGTGTGGGTATTGTTGATCTGAGTCTTTCAGCAACCGGATGCCAGAACTGGATGTTGCCAGAGGCTCCAGGTAGAAAGAAAACGCTTTCAGGGGTAGTCACAGCTCATCCTTGACTCTGTGTAGGCACAGCGCTTTTGTAGGCGCTGAATGGTATTACCACAGTGCCTGCTATTCGTTCGTTTGGCTAGGCCTGCGGAGTTCAAAGCATAAATTCAAGAAAGACCTTGCCACTTCACAGTACGTTCAAAGCGCACAGGCTAGGTTAAGGACGCTTGTGAAGATGTCAAATCCAACCTCTCAAGTAAGAACTGGCACGAACAAAAAACGGCCCTAAGGCCGTTTTTTAGCTTACCGCCAGTGCACGCGACAAATTACGACACCCAGCTCTCGACTTCGTCAGAACCGTATTCAGCTTTCCACTCTTTCAGAAGCTTGTGGTTGCCGCCTTTTGTTTCGATGATTTCCCCGTTATGCGGGTTTTTGTACTGCTTGACCTGACGGGCACGGCGAGGAGCCCTCTCTGCAGCTACCGGGGCAGCACGGCGACCAGCCTGCGGATCCAGCAGGTTGATGATATCTCTCAGACTGTAACCATACTTTGCAAGCAAATCGCGCAATTTGGTTTCAAACTCGATCTCGTTCTGAAGCTCACTGCTACCTTTCATGGCCTCCAATTCGGCTAATTGTGCGGCGAGTTTTTGCTCGAGCTGTCTGAATTCCGCCAGACGGGACATGTAAATACTCCAAAATGTGATGAGTGATCTGTAGAGAATCTTAACGCAGGTTAAGTTCAAATCCAAATGAAAATCAGGGCCACCAATCCTCGGGCTTCTTGCCACTGCTCCAGTAACCATATTCAGAATTTGGCAAATCCACAGACAAGTCGACAACCTTCTGAATATCTACTTTTAGAGGATCGAGCAGCTCGATTTTTTGCGTAGCCCAGCTAACCCAAATAGCCAGTGCCATTTGAGATGCTTCGTCCTGCGGTGACGCATCCATCGTCGCCTGAATAAACGCGCGCAGTCGCTGAGCTCGCTCCCAATTCTCCAGGTTTATCATTAAATTTTGACGCAGCTTTTCCTGACGACGCTGCTGATCAATCTTCTCTCTCCTTACCCGCTCCTCTTCGGCCCAACGACACCGATTGGTTTCGTCAGATGACCTTCGGGTTTTCACAGAGGCAGCAATTCGAACAAATCCTGTCAATATCTGACCAAGCTTCGATTCAAGCTTACCGGTCTTACTGTCCGTCCAAGTTTTTTGGATCAAAACCTCTGATCGTGCATCCACGATGAGGGATAGCACGCCAGTAGGTTCCCAGCCAAAGCGGGCTGCTCTCATAGATGTGAAATCAGGCTCCCCCCTCTGACCAGGCTTGAAAGGTTTGGGGGGCGGCGGAGGGATATCGTATCGTTTAATCCGCTCTTGTATCGTGATCAGTAAATCCTCACCGTCCAGGCGTACGAAGCTTCCATTGTCATTTACACCCCACGTGTAGCCCACGGCCTCACTCGCCCTGATCAGGCTGTCGAACAGAATCGCGCACCGGCCAATTTCCGTCGAAGAAATGTGGGAACTCAAAACCCGCGACTTCTCTACTACTAGCGCGCCGTTGAGCTCCTTGGCTTTCTTCGCTGCAGCGAGCCATTTGCTCACCAACGGATGCGGGTCTACCAATTCCGTTGGAACGATTAACGTGCCGAGGTCTTTGACTGGGCTCTGGGGCTTAGGTTTCTCAGATTTTGGGATATCCAGAACATGGAACGTGATGGGTATAGTGGAGACTGGCGGTTTTGGACGCCGGGGCCTTTTCGACTCTGGCTTAGCCCAGTGGCCGCGGGCAGGCAATGTGATCCCGGCCTTGCGGCAGGCCTTCGACAGGCCTACATCAGATACGCCAATTTCCTTGGCGATTATCAAAACCGGTCGTGCCCAGACCATCTCGAATAGCTGCTGAGGAGTGAAGCTCTTTTCGACGTACATCACTGATCCTTTGTAGCGCCCGAGGAGTTGTAGCAATCGGCGTAAGGCTTAGTATCTACTCGACAACGAATGTAATCAGGGCTGCCATCGCTGCATCAGACGGCCCACGTCTGGTCAACAGACGACCTCTCTCTCAACGAATCTGCTGAGCATGCATCCGCGTCAACGCTGAGCAGCTTGGCACTCATCGATGGTTTGATACTGCACAGCTCAGCACCCCACTCGCCCCCAGCAGAATGCTGTCGCATGAGCTACCAATCTTTAATGTCAGCCGTCACATTCCTAGGCATGCATACGCCAGACGTAGCTATCCCCATTAGGTATCAGTGAGCTTCACTCATTTTTTGTTACTCAAAGAAAATTTTTGAACCCAAAGTCAAAAGCAGTGGCCTTCGGCCAAAAGGGCGACTCCCCCAATGCCCCCCACTGGGGGGCATGGAGAAGGTCAGTTCAACACGATTCGAAGCAGAGCAGCAGCAACAGCAAAGGCGTCAGAAATCGAGTTTTTTCTGGGAAAAATCGGTGGGGCAAAATGCGCTGCTTTTTTGTTTGCCTTCAAATATAACAACTCCGTCCCGCAAAAAAATTTTATAGGGGGTGAAGGTTAAAGTCGTCGCCTTTTTGACCGTAATGTCGCATATAAGTAAGAAAATCGGGCTGAAAAGGCCCCACGGAGAGTGCGCCATCTCCCGGGGCACAGTAAGCGATTTGCTTAGATCAACAGGCTGTCGCTATCCAGAAGCCTAAGGACGAAGGGCTCATGACTCCGGGTCGAAGTCATCGTATCTGGCCACGAAAATACAGCAGGCAGCCCTCCTAGTGTCGTGAGCGGGTAGTTCGTTTTCTAACGCGCAACGGTATACTGTGCGGCCCTTACCCGAGCTGGTTATACGCATGCCTCGACCCATTGCTCCTTTTGCACTGCAACCCGCCGACGTCATCACGCTTCAAGGTTGGTTACGCATGAGTACGCTGGAGCAGTGCCTCGCTCAGCGGGCGCGGATACTACTTTTGCTTGCTCAAGGGGTGACGCCCTTGGCCATCTGTGATCAGTTACAGATCACGACACCAACGGTGTTCAAGTGGCGAAAACGCTACCTGGAGTCGGGTATCGACGGCCTGAGCGACCTGCCGCGTAGCGGTCAGCCCTTGAAACTGGGTGCTGAGAAAATCAAGGAAATCCTGACCCTGACCACTCACCGGGTGCCGAAAGAAGCAACGCATTGGAGCGTCCGGTTGATGGCCAAGTACGCGCGCGTTACCACCTGGCAAGTCCGGCAAATCTGGGCTGCCTCCGATCTCAAACCGCACCGATTAAAGACATTCAAGATCAGTAACGATCCGAACTTCGCAGAGAAGGTCATTGATGTCGTCGGGCTCTACCTCAGACCTCCGGACAATGCCATGGTGCTTTCGGTTGACGAGAAAACTCAGATCCAGGCGCTGGATCGTACTCAGCCAATGCTGCAACTTCGGCCCGGACAGATTGAGCGGTGCACCCATGATTACAAGCGCCATGGCACGGCGAGCCTATACGCCGCGTTCGACATCATGACCGGTGAAGTAATGGGCCGGATAACCCAGCGGCACCGGGCCAAGGAGTTTCTGGATTTTCTCCGGCAGATTGATAACAACACACCTGCCGAGCTGGATCTCCATGTGATCCTGGACAACAGCTCGACCCACAAAACCGCTGCAGTCAAGGCATGGCTGGAAAAGCATCCACGCTTCAAGTTGCACTTCACACCGACCAGTGCGTCTTGGTTGAACGCGGTGGAGTGCTGGTTTTCACAACTGGAGAGACGGGCGCTGTATCGAGGTGTCTTCACCAGTGTTGCTGACCTAAAAGTCGCGATTCGCCAGTTCATTACTGCTCATAACGAGCACTCGGCCAAGCCATTCAAGTGGAGCAAGACGGCAGCGGCCATCATCAGCTCCGTACATATGGCAAAGCTGAGCGTGATAAAAAATAAGCTAATGAATTAAGCGCTCAGGGCACTAGCGGGCCGTCCCCCTGACCGGCTCTTCCAAAGTGATCAAAATGTTGCGAGACAATTAGCAGACCGTCTTTAGTTCGATACTCGATTCAGTGCCGCAACGGTGAGGCTGGAAGGTGTCGTTTACGATGATCCTGCCCCGACGCTTGACGCCCTGGCAGTCACAATGGAAATACCCAACGAGTTAGCATCGGTCGTGCGGTCATTAAGGCTGGAGCATCTAAACCAGGATCTTAGGCACGTCAACAGCCGATAGATGTCGCTCGCCATCCTGCGGTAGACAAAGATTTCAATGGCCATTGGTCAAAAGTGTATTCGACTCCTGCTGCCTCAGAGAGCGTATCAAGCCGTGCTCCATCAAAAAACATGCCAGGAATAATTGACATTAAAGCGAATAGTATCAGCATCCGATCCATACTTTTGTCTAATCGGTATGTAGCGAAGCTGTATCGCGAGGTTCTTCAAGGCCCCCGTCTGAAATACATAATCAGCAATAAAATCAGTTTCCGTCTCTTTGTCCCTCGCTAAGCCAGCTCCGCGATCAATCTGCGTGCCCTTGCTAAAGCGGGTAAAAAACCGACCTCCAGGCAGGCCAATTCCAGCCATATTGTAGACATGACGAATTGACCAAGAGTGCTCATTGGGTCGGATGAAGCCGAGTGAAGACCACCCTACCAAAGCAGTGACATCTGTGTTACCGCTGAGTAAAGGGTATCCCGTTTGTCCCAACATCCTCTGATACGTTGCTCCAATCAGATGGTTTCCCTGGGTAAGGCTTAGCCCGACACCATAGTTCCTATTATCGATATCCCCAACTCGACGATCTCCATCCGCGCGAAAATCGTTGAGTCGGACGTCAAAGCCCAGCACCTTCCCCTCACCAAAGTGTGTCCGAGTCTGCCCCCCCACATAACGCTGCTTATAAATATCATGCAAAACAGATTGCCAGTGGCTGAGTCTGAAATTTTGGCTTACATCGTAGTCAACGCCGAAGAAATCCAGCCCATCATCACTCGCACTTCCTTTGCTTTGATTCATCAAATATAGTTCTGCGTGCTCTGAGGACTCTCGGGTTACTTGAGACCAGAAGCGCCCTCCAGTGAGTGTCAGACCTTCCAGGTCGCGGTTCTGCACCACAGCACCTTGCGCCACTGACGGCAATTGTCGAGATGTCTCACTACCCATGATTGGATAATTGGGCTGCTGATCACCTATCCAAGCATCAGTCTGATTGTACCTAAGTTTGAGCGTCGCACCGGCCCTACCATAACTCGGCGTGGTCTTCTTTGAATCATTGCCAAACGGTAATGAGCCATCATTCCCCGAAGAGTCAAGGCGAAGTGCATACTGAGCATTGAGATCAAACCCAAGCGAAACGGGAGTGTCAGTGTATCCCGATGAGAATTTTCCGAGCACACCTTGCGACCAGCTATACTGTTTTGATATTGGCGCCTTATCATTTACGAAATTTCGATTCATGTAGAAATTTCTAAAGTCCAATACTAGCTTACTGTCATCGAACGTATCGGCAGATGCAGCTTGCGCAAGCAAAGGAAACACAAGCAGGCAACGTGTTAAAGATTGGAAGGTACGGTACATGTGAGTTCCAACGATGCCGCTCGCCAAACAAATTCCGGGCGAACGAAAGCCACCGACCTATCGGCCAGCGGCAAGATTAAAAAATTAAGTGCTTACTATAGTTCCCGATCTAGTCGCCACCGAGGCGAACAATTATGTCGTTGACCGTATCGAGAAAAGCACCTTTATTAACGCCCCGCTCGACGAGCAAAGAATCCCAAGTCGCGGTGATAGTCGCGATTGCTAAGTTCAGCTGACGCAACCCTTCTTCTGTGATAGATATCGCGGCCAGCCTGCGATCCTCCGGATTCTTAGTTTTGCAAACGAATCCACGCTCATCAAGTTTCGAAATAGCGCGACTCAACGCTGACTGAGAAATCTTGGTGAAATCCGCGATTCCATTGACAGTTGACGGCCCGTTCTTCGCTAAGCAAAGGAAAATTCGCCAGTGAGAGATAGACATGTCGAATTGGGCAAGCTCGGAGGCAAGGAGCGATTGCGCGAGCCTGGACAAGACAGCCAACCGGTGTGGCAAGAACTCAGCAAGATTAAGGCCTTGCAGCTCATTGAGGATTTCATGGTTAGCAGTCATTGTCAGACTCATATCGGTCAAACTAGCCTTTATAGTGTGTTAGCCTTCATAACTCAACGCCCCTGTAAACCTACCTTGCGACGGAAACCCCCGTAATAGTTTGTCCAAGCTCTGGGCGGCAAACTGGCTTCCCATGCCTCATAGCGCGCTTTGAGGGCCTCGAAAACCTCAGGCTGCTCTGCTGATTGGTCGTTCAGCTCCTGTGGATCTGCTTCGAGGTCGAACAACATCGCGACCTCCTCGAGCGTCTCAAGATAGAGCTTCCACTTACCAACCCTTACTGCAGAATAGCCATCAAGTTTCCAGAAAAGGGCCTCATGGGGCGCATCCTCGACATTACCTTTGAAATACGGCAACAAATCTACGCCATCGAGGGGCTGCGAGCGTTCAGTCGAGACTCCGCACCCAGCTGCTACCGTCGGCAGAATGTCCAATGTAGAAGCTGGCTTAGAGAAAATGAGGCCAGCTGGAATCTGGCCTGGCCACTGCATGACGTATGGCATGCGAATGCCCCCTTCCCACGTAGAGAACTTGCCCCCAGAGAAAGGAGCATTGCTGCCCGGGCGGCTCGTGGCCGTGCCATTGTCACTCACAAACACCACGATGGTGTCGTCCTCAAGCCCATTTCTTCGAAGCGTTTCCAAAATCGCCCCTACGGCGTCATCCTGCGCCAGCAAGAGGGCGTTGTAGCCACGCACGGCGATGTTAGGGATCGTTTCCTTCAATGAATCGAAGTAGTGGCGAGGTACCTGAAGCGGAGGTACCGGCGAATTCATTGCGAAATACAGGAGGAAGGGTTCATCCTTGTTCTCGTTGATGTACTGCTCTGCCCGGTCTCGGAAGTAGAACAACAGGTACTGGTCGATATCGATAATTTCGCCGTTTTCGCGAATTTCATTCAGCCCCTCCCGTGTCCAGGCGGTGTCCGGTATTTCGTCGTGAAAGTCGACCTTGAGACTGAACATGTCTGGATCGTCAGGATTTGTAGATTGCAGGCTGGTATTGCCGTAAAACACTACCGAGTGATCAAAACCGCGATTCTGCGGGAGGAATTCTGCTCCGTGTCCCAAGTGCCACTTCCCGATCGCACCGGTTTTATAGCCAGCTGCCTTGAAGAGCTCGGCGATGTTTTTTTCCGACTTAGGGATTCCTCGTCGCAAAAACTCCGCCTCACCCTGTAGTTCCGCAAGTGAACCATCAGCGTTTCGAACAGGGTGCCGCTCAGGGAACGCTCCAGATGAAACCTGCTGCTCGAACCCAAAGCGCTGCTGGTAACGCCCGGTAATCAAGCCCGCGCGCGAGGGGCTGCACAGCGGAGCGGAGGCGTATCCGGCGGTCAACCTTACGCCTTTTTTAGCGATGCTATCGATGTGCTTGGTTTCTACAAGCTTGCTGCCGTAGCAAGACAGATCCCCGTAACCCATATCGTCCGCAATGATGATGACCACGTTGGGTCGTTTGGATGTAGGGGCGTCCTTTTCTTCGCTCATGCTTACCTCAGGTAGGTGACTATGAATACGGCGCCGTTAGGGCTTCACCCGCGACGGCCATTCCGCTATGTTACAAATATATGCAGATGCATATGCATGTGCAAATAACTGTTTAGATTGAGGTTATTCGATATGACGCTAAGCGATGAGTTATCCATTTCTCGTGGGTCGACGGAGGGAATGTGCTTTATTCCAGCAGGCCGATTCCTGAAAGGCAGCGACAGTTTCTACCCCGAAGAGGCCCCTCGGCAGGAAAGGACAGTGGCCGCGTTCTGGATCGATCGCAGTCCAGTCACAAATCGGGATTTCGAAGCGTTTGTGGCCGCCACCGGTTTTGTCACCCTTGCCGAGAAAAACCCGACCGATGCATGTGACTCAAACCCGGGCGCGGGTTCAGCTGTTTTTGTTCAACCTACTGCGAACTCGGACACATGGTGGGAGTACAGCCCCGGTGCGTGCTGGAAGGCACCATTGGGTATCGGAAGTAGCATTGATGACCTGCTCGACCACCCAGTCGTACACATCGCTTATGAAGATGCGCTTGCCTTTGCAACGTGGGCTGGGAAGACCCTGCCGACGGAAGACCAGTGGGAGTTTGCGGCACGAGGTGGCTTGGCGGACGCTGAGTACGCTTGGGGGGGTGAGCTAGCCCCAGGCGGCGCGATGATGGCCAACTTTTGGCAAGGCGCCTTCCCTCATGAAAATGAATTGACCGATGGTTGGCTGCGAACATCGCCTGTTGGCAGTTTCCCCTCTAACGGCTATGGCCTGGTCGATATGATTGGGAATGTATGGGAGTGGACGAGTGACTGGTGGAACATTCACACCGCCCAGCCCATGCGATCATGCTGCTCGACAGAGGAAGTGCTAAAACGGAGAAGCCTTGACCCCTTCGACCCTGCGCCGGTGCCCAGGAAAGTACTCAAAGGCGGATCGCATCTGTGCGCACCTAATTACTGCAAGAGGTATCGACCCGCAGCGCGACACCCACAGTCAATCGATAGCCCCACAAGTCATATTGGTTTCAGGTGCGTGGTCAGCTGATAGATAGGGCCCCGTTCGGGGCCCTTCTACCCCCTATTGAGATATCGCCTTGACGATGTCAGCGCTAGGCAGCGCTTTGGCCTCGAGTAGTGGTCTTGTGTCAGCCCAATCTGCGGCATTGAACGACTTCCTGATCAAGCGCATTTCTTTGGCAAGCGATACCTGCTGATCTAACGATTCAATGAAAGGCGCATCCAGATCTGGCTGAAGAATATCCCTAAAGCTCAGCGTGCCCATTGCGCGATCAACCTGTTCCTGCGTAAACCCGGATCGACGTGCAGCCTCGCTCAGGTACACTTGGCGGTTCGATGGAACGCTGATCCAGTCGTAGGCACCAGCGAAGACTCTCAGCAAGCGTCGAGTGATATCGGGATAGCTGGCCAAGAATTCTTTGCTCCCAACCAGAACGCTTTGTACGCCCCCTACTCCACCGAGATCTCCACTGGACAGTGCAACGTAGGCAAGCCCCTTGTCCTGCAGTTCGTACAAATTGCTTGAACCCCATACAGCATCAACCCGACCGGTGGAAAGTGCTGCAGTGGACGCGGCAAGATCCATGTTGACGACTCGCAGGTCACGCTCGGTCATCCCCACGGATGCCAACGCATTCACCAGAGACAAGTGGAAGATGGTGCCTCGAAAAACCGCAAGTGTCTTGCCTTTCAAGTCGTGCAATGACTTGACATCAAGTCCTTGCCGTACCCCTAGATAAGCATTCCCCTGGCGGCCAGTCGCCGCTAGGAGAGTGATATCCAACCCGTTTGCTTTACCAATGATCGCAGGAAGGTCACCGTAGAAAGCAAAATCAACCTGCTTGTTCGCCAAGGCCTCATTGATCGCTGGGCCGGCAGCTTTGAAAAACTGCCATTCCACCTTGATGCCATCCTCCTGAAACTCCTTCTCCAACAATTGCCGCCAGACAAGCACATCCGCGACACCACCGTTGAAGTGCTCTTTACCCCCGAGACCGTTGTCCGGAGCCGCGAGCCTAATGACCGTTGGTGGTGGCGCAGCAAACGCTACGGGAGAGAGCCAGCCGCTCAACAGGATGAGTAGGCTTGCGACTATTAGCTTTCTTGACTTCAACACATACTTTTTCATCGTCGATTCACTACTTTTCAAAAATCGTAAGACACGGTGGCACCGACGGTGCGAGGATCACCTATCGTACCCGCGAAGATGTTGCCTGCCCCAGTCGCCACGCTGGTGTAGTAGAACTTGTCGAACACGTTTCGCACCCACAGCGAGACATCCCATTGAGCGTCCCCGTCATCAATACGAACACCTCCGGATAGGTTGGTCAGGCTATAGGACGGGATCACGCCATAATCTGAATCGTCGCCGGTACCGAAGCTTTTCGCCCTGTATGAATACGAGGCATTCAGATAGGGCCTGATACCGGAGTCGAGCGCCCACTGGTATCGAGCATTGGCGTTGAAGATCTGACGGGGGGATCCGGATACACGCTTGCCAGTCAGGTTGCAGGTAGTACCTGGCGTTTCCGGCGGGCACTGGCCGTCCTGGTAGTCCATGTAAATGGCATCGATAAACGAACCATTGGCATTAAGCGTCAAGCCTTTGATTGGCATGACGGTGGTCTCGAACTCGATGCCCCTGCTTCGCATGCTGCCTACGTTACTCAAATAGCTGGTGTTGGCCTCACGATCCCAAGCAGTCGCTTGGTAGCCAGTGATCCATGACCAGAAGAGATTGGCGTTGAAGCTCACTCGCCCACCCCAAAGCGTGCTTTTGAAGCCTAGCTCCGCATCATTGGCACGCTCAGGGCCGATTAGCAGTGAAGAGGCACCGTTGCCAGGTAGTGAAGGGTTGATGCCCCCTGATTTCTCGCCATGCGTGAGGCTGCTGTAAACCATCAGATCCGGGTTAACCTTGTAGCTTATCGATGCCATCCCAGATGGACTGCTGCCCGAGATCTTCAGATTTCCGGAGTCGTAAGCCCCTAATCGTGCATTCCTCGCAGCCAGCGCAGCACCGGTTACCGAATCGCCGGTGGGCTCATAACGTTTGACCCTCCCCGTCTTTTCTTCATAGGTACCTCGTAATCCAAGCGTCAAATCCCACTGGGGATTCAAGTGCCAAGTGCCCTGGCCAAATACGGCGTAGCTGTCCGTGGACACCTTCGAAGGCATTTTAGAACTGACATTACTCAGCGCCCCGACAGGTAGCCCAAACCAGGCATCTGCTTGAGGGCCGTAGTTGTAGAACAGATTGTTTCCGACGCTACCCTTGAAATAGTAAGCGCCTACGACGTATTCGAACGTGTCATCCTTTGGCGAGGCGAGCCTGATTTCCTGGGAGAACTGCGATGCATTGGCGGACGCTCCCATGTTCGTCCATACCGGTGCGGTGGTGAGGTCGTCGTTGTAGGGATCGAACTGCCACAACCGCCAAGCACTGATAGAAGTCAGAGAGTAGCCTCTGTCAAGCTTCCAGTTGGCTTCAGCCGAGAGAGCATTCTGATATACCTTGCTCCCGTTTCTACCGTCCGTATTGACCTTTAGCTTCTTAGGGTCGGTGATGGGGTCTTGCGCACCTACCCTGGTGTATCGTGCCCGGGTGCTCGCCAGTGGCCCAAAACTCAAAAATGAACGAGTGAGGTCGAGGTCTTCATCGTTGTACTCAGCGATCAGCCTCAAGCTGAAGTCATCGTCAGGCTCAAACAGCAATTGCCCTCGAATGCCCTGTCGGGTGCGGCCTTGGTAATCTCCGTCGTGGACGTTCTTGATGAAACCATCGGTCTCGCTGCGGCTAAGGGAAATGCGACCAGCAACAGCATCTGTGAGTGGCCCCGAGAAACTTCCTCGATACTCCTTCAATCCATACTGGCCCGTGGACACACTGAGATGGTTCTCGGGATAAAAGGTCGGGGCCTTGGTGCGGATGTTCACAACGCCCGCCGTGCTGTTTTTGCCAAACAGCGTACCTTGCGCTCCCCGCAGGACTTCCACCTGTTCGATATCCAGCAGGTCGAAGGCTGCCATGCCTGTTCGACTGAGATACACGTTATCGATGTAGACGGCTGCGCTACCTTCCAGTCCGTCGTTCCTCGGGTTGTTGCCAATACCACGAATGGACAGACTGCTCTGCGCTGCGTGCCAAAATGGCATGTTGACGCTAGGAGCAAGTTGCTGAATGTCCTGTATCGCAGACACACGATTGTCCTGAAGATGCTCGCCGGTCAGCGTCGTCATCGGCGCAGGCACGTCTTGAGCCGCCTCATCACGGCGCCGTGCGTTCACCACCACCGTGGACAGCGTGGAGTCATCTCTTGCCTCTGGCTTTGAAATCGGTAAATCGTCTGCGTACACAGAAGCACCTTGCCATGTGTAAGCCAGTGCGACCGACCAGTAAAGCAGATGACACTTAAACCGATGCTGTATATGCATATATCCCCAGGGAATAAAAAAGATGCTCGTTGTGAATATTTGTTATTTGAGGTTAAAATTCGAGCAATTCCCGCGCAAATGCGTATGGCTTATAGGGGTATGCACACGATGCATTTCGAACTGAGAAACTTGCGGCATTTCGTTGCGTTAATTAATCACCGAAGCTTTGTGCTTGCAGCCCATTCTGTTAATTTGTCACAGCCCGCGTTCAGCCGAAGCATCCAGGCTTTAGAGCATCAAGTGGGTTGTGATCTTGTTCACCGAGAAAAGAAAGGGCTTCCACCTACCCAGCAAGGCAAAGTTCTGCTGGATTACGCCAATGAGATTCTAAGAAAATCAGACGAACTGGCATTTAGGATTGCTGCCTTTAACAGCAATGCTCAATCCGTTTTGAATTTCGGTTGTGGCCCAGTAGCGGCTGCCTCAATAGTACCTAAAGCAATCGCAAAACTTTTGCAGAATCACCCACATGCCAAGGCTCGATTTGTTGTAGACAAGTGGAATGAACTGAGCTTAAAACTTAACCGCGGCGAAATAGACTTCTTCATAAGCAATACACTTTATTTTGAAGATGACAAGAACCACCAAATAGTACCTCTTGCGCCAAGAAAGTGGTGCTTATACGCTCAAGCTGAACATCCAGTATTCAAAGAAACGCCAAACAAATACAACATCTTGAAATATCCAATCGGCTGTACGCTTGGCGTTAGGGAGTTACTGTCCAGCTACCTATCGGAGCCGGACTACATACCGAGCTTACTTTGCGAGAACGGCTACTCCATTATGGATATCAGTCTAAACTCACACACCATTGGCTGCTCAGCCCTGCTCCCTATGATAGAAGATAATATTCAAAAAAGATTGCTCCGGGTTATCGAGCCCAGTGATTTCCAGGGGGCGCAGCAGGACAGAAATATCTTAAATGGAATTATTTCACTGAAGGGAACAATGACAACTCCTCTAAGGCAGACATTCATACAACTACTGCAAGATTACGATCAAGTTCCGCACTGAAGAATTATGCAAGCCGTGCATGTCAACATGCGCTGAAGGCAATTGAGCACCAGAGCATCGCGCCATACAGTGTTCGATCACCTTCTCGGCCCGACTTCCCAGTCGCCCGCCTAGTCAGACAGGCAGCAAAGATGTCTATTTCAATACCGCAAGACCAACCCATTCGAAGCAGGTTGTTCAAATTCGGGGAATGCGCGCACTCGTTGTCCCCCTTGATACTACCGCTAGCCATAGTAATACTCTGGCATCTGGCATCACATTACGATTGGTTGAACAGCCAGGTTCTACCTTCACCGTCCGTGGTTTGGAGTTCAGCACTGGATCTTGCACAACAAGACCTGGTGGCCAGCATTTTGATCAGTCTTCGTAGACTGGTTTTAGGCCTGACCTCTGGCCTCTTGGTGGGTGTACTTCTGGGTACATTGATAGGTCTGAGTGAACGAGCAGAACGCTTGTTTCTCCCCACGTTTTCAGCACTGGCCCAAGTGCCAACGCTGGCGTGGATTCCACTTTTCATGCTGTGGTTCGGCATCGAAGAGACGCTCAAAATAGTCGTCGTCATGAAGGCGGTGATTGTGCCCATGACATTCCATACCGCTATGGGAGTGCGGGACATCCCTTCACGACTCCAGGAGGCGGCAGCAGTTCTTCGCCTATCGCCGTGGGCAAGACTAAGGTACCTCATCATTCCGGCGATGGCGCCCTCCGTCCTCGCAGGATGCAAGACGGCCCTTGGTACCGCATGGTCGTCACTGCTTGCAGTAGAGCTACTAGCCTCAAGCGACGGCTTGGGCTACCTCATGGTGTGGGGCCGCCAATTGTTTATGCTGGACATTGTGCTGGTATGTATCTGCGTGGTCGCAGTGATCGGTATTGTAATGGATCGTGGAATCCGTTGGATTGATCAGCATTGCATACACTGGCCTCAACCGAGTGCGTTAGAGTTGAAACGGCGATCACTGATTGGTATTGAAAATATAGAGCCTTGGATTATTCCTGTTTTAATGCTAACAGCATGGTACGCCGTGTCGGCTGCAGGTGCAGTCAACCCTAACATCATTATCCATCCCAACAAGGTTTTTATCACCTTGTGGCATGGGCTTACCGAGGGGAATATGGCCACATCGCTTGCTCAGAGCTTGCGCTTCTCGCTAATTGGCCTAACCGTTGGTGGTAGCTTCGGAATTATCGTTGGGGTTTTATTGGGCATGAAGCAGGTAGTAGAACATGCCTGCGGCCCAACGCTCTCGGTTATCCGTCACGTCGCAATTTTCGCATGGATTCCTTTAATTACCGCGTGGTTCGGCCTAGGAAATACATCTAAAATTGCTTTCATAGCACTCGCGTGCTTCTCTCCTCTCTATGTAGCCACTCAGACTGGAATCGCGAACCTGTCTATGGATTTGAATGAGGCTGCTCGCGTTCTGCGGCTGGGTTTGTGGCATAGAATGACCAAGCTCATTCTTCCCGGTGCATTATCCAGCATATTCAGCGGACTCCGGGTATCTTTGATTTATGCATGGCTTGCCACTATCGGCGCGGAGTACTTTATTACCACGACTTCTGGAATAGGAAGTTACATGATTGCCGCACAACAGCTATTCCGAATGGACGATGTCATGGCAGCAATGATCTTAATCGGATTAACGGGCGCCGTAATTCATAAGCTAGGCATGAAAATTGAGAAGCTAGCATCGCGCTGGAGATTTAAATGAATTCATCAATCAATGCTGCGTGCGACACGGCTATTGTTTCTTTCAAAAATGTCAGAAAAAAATTCAAGACCACCCAAGGTGATCTGTTAGCGCTTGATGACTTCACGCTGGACATCGCTGAAGGTGAGTCGATTGCTCTCTTAGGATCAAGTGGCTGCGGCAAGTCTACGCTTTTGAGGATGCTCGTTGGACTGGATACAGACTACGAAGGGTCAATCTGTGTTAAAGGCCGCCCGGTTAAGGGCATCGAGCAAGAGCGAGGCATGGTTTTTCAAGAGCACCGCTTGTTTCCATGGCTAACTGTAGCCAAGAACATCGAGTTGGGACTGCTGAATGACCAACTGAGTCCACAAGAACGACAGTCGAAAATTGCTGATCATGTGAGGCTAGTTGGGCTGGATGGATTCGCAGACAGCTATCCCCACCAGCTCTCGGGGGGGATGGCTCAGCGCGTATCCATCGCACGAGGACTTGTGAGTAGTCCGCGCATCTTGCTATTGGATGAACCATTTGGTGCCCTAGACGCCAATACTCGCACGCAGATGCAGCAAGAACTTCTTAGGATCAGAGCGGAGTCTCGAATTACCACCATTCTGGTGACCCATGATATAGAGGAAGCTATCTATATCGCCGACAGGATTATTCTACTGGCCCCTCGCCCGGGAAGGATTCAGAAGGTGATAAAGGTTTGTGAAGCACACCCAAGAGAGCGCACTTCATTTGAATTTCATCGATTACAGAAGGAGCTGCTGTACACGATGACAGGCGATGAGGCGTACGCAGCCGAGACTCGTCGACTCGAAAGCCTATCGCCGAGCGCCATCGCCCTCTAGCCGCCACCAAATAACTTTCTAAGGGTGTCCTCGTAGAGATGCGACCTAAACCGTCTATGAAAAAGATGATTGCTACGTGCCCAGGGGCTCTATCGGGACGGGATACTCAATCCGTCGAGCGCGATCAGGGCGTCATCAAGAGGATGATTTCGGGCGAAGCTCCACGCTAAAACGTAGCGCAGGACATAGGTGCAACACCACTGCAAGAATCTCTGGACTAGCGGGTGGGGTTGGTCGAGCTAACTTTGGTGGCCAGGGCCTGACGACCTTTGCCGTGCGGGGTTTACGACCGGAGATTTCTACTGCAACGGCTTTCCGATACTCGCGGCTAACCTGCTCTCTGAGCTTTGTCGGTTAAGCGCATCACCACTAAAACAGATCACATCAGAAACTGATCACCCGCCGCCCAGCTGATGGAGCCTCAGCACACTGCAGTTGACCGACAACCGCGCTCGAAGCTAACAGCGAGCGCAGTTGTCAGCCTACAAAAACGAGGCTCGACATTTTTCAAGAATTTATTTTTTCTTGACACCACCTTGCCTAGCCTTAAACCGCGGGTTGGATTTGCAGATCACGTAAATCCTGCCTCGACGCTTCACGATCTGGCAGTCACGATGGCGATTCTTGGCCTGTTTGAGCGATGAAAGAACTTGCATGGCGCCACTCCTGTTATGTGATAACATTATGTTAACGCGAATCATTCTCGACTACAAGCCTCACCCTCATCCCCCCCTCATCGGTTCTGATTACTGCAGGCCAAGCCACTTGTCATGCAACGATGACTCAGTTCCCGAAACAGCCGACTGCTCACGCATGTACACGTATTGCCCGGCGCAGACGCTCATGGAACACGCCTGCACAGCTGCCTAGCGACCCCTAGGAGGTTCTCGATGAGAGCCCCAGATCTTGGGTTTCCTTCAGCGTCATCATAATGCGTACCCCAAGCGACAGGCGGTGATCAGCTGCTGCCTTGGGATGAAAAATGCGAACCGCCCCAATTACGACACGCATGGCTTGAGCGGGAACGTAACAAGATATTTCAATAATGGACGTTATATCATCACATTGCCTACCATGCGCGACTTCCGCACTGGATGATTTTTTTCACCGAAACTGACAAGGACGAACAACTCTGAAGCGCTCGGCCTAGACAGGTCGCTTCAACGTTGCCGTCGGGTGTCGAGCAAAAGGAATGTAATGTGGTACTCAAGCCCAAGCTAAAGCTACTCGCGGCAGCAGTTGCCGTCTGCGCGACCTTCGCCTACGCAAACGTCAACGCTGATGACAAAGTCTTTGACGTCGTTGCTCCCTTCGAGATCGTGGGCCTGGATCCGTCCGTATCCGGATTCATTTTTCAGCGAATGCAGATCACTGAAACCCTGCTAGAAGCCGACCCGATAGGACAGCCCCAACCCGCGCTTGCTGAGACGTGGAGTGTCACGGATGACGGAAAAGTGTGGCACCTGGCAATCCGACCCGGTGTGAAATTTCATGATGGAAGCGAATTAACCCCAGTTGTAGCGGCTCATTCACTCAATGTCGCTCGGAACAAGGCGGGCATTCTGAGCAAAGCCAAGATTGAATCGATTACAGCCGAAGGCAACGAAGTTGTCATTCGACTGAAGGAGCCCTTCGCCCCTCTGCCCGCGCTGTTGGCTCACTCGTCCACCAGCATCTTGGCCGCGGCTGCGTATGATTCGAAGGATGTTGTTCAAAAGGTCATTGCCACCGGCCCCTACAAGACAACCCTGGTAGAGCCTCCTCAACGTCTTGCAACGCAAAGATTCGAAGAATACTGGGGCACTAAACCAAGCATCGAGAAAACCACCTACTTGGGCGCAGGGCGCGGAGAAACTCGAACCCTGATGGCCGAGAGCGGCGGCGCTGAGCTTGTGTTTCAGCTCGACCCTCCCAGCATTGCTCGACTCTCACGCTCCAAGGATGTCCATGTACTGAAAGAGCCAGTTCCGCGCGTTGTCATGCTGGCAGTGAATTCAGGCGCAGGGCCGACAGCCTCTGTAGATACCCGTAAAGCATTGAGCCTGGCAATCCAACGGGAAGGTATCGCTGCCGCCGTATTACGTGCACCAGGTACCGGCGCAACACAAATGTTTGCCGATAACGTAAGTGCCTGGCACGACGCTAACCTTCCACCCTTGAAGTACGACCCAGAAGCGGCACGCAAGCTGTTGGGCAATGAAGGTTGGGTTGCTGGCTCAGACGGGATCTTGATGAAAGACGGGGTGCGTTTCCGTATGAAGCTGCTCACCTTCGGTGACCGCCCTGAGTTGGCACTGATCGCCACAGCCTTACAAGCGCAATTGCGAGAGATTGGCGTCGAGGTTCAAGTGGCAGTGGAAAATGTCAGCGCTATACCCGTGGCATACAATGATGGTTCCCTTCAAATGGCGCTATTCTCCCGCGCTTACGCACTCGTGCCCGATCCCCTCGTAACTATTTTCGGCGACTTTGGAAACGGCGGTGCTGAGTGGGGGCCACTGGGGTGGAAAAACCCTGCTTTTGACTCCGCGATGAACGCGCTGTTGTCCGGAAAAAAGCCAGAAGACCAACAAGCTCTGCGTAATCAGATGCTTGCTCAATTCCAGAACGAGCTCCCCCTGATTCCTGTGGCCTGGTACCGCCAGACAATCGCAGTGTCGAATCAGGTGGAAGGGGCAGCAATCGATCCATTCGAGCGCACGTTCGGGCTAACAAAAATGCGGTGGGCACAATGATCCGGCTTCTAGGCTTTCGACTGCTTCAGGCGGTCATGGTGGCTGTCGTCGTCGGCGCTCTTACGTTTATGTTGATGACGCTCCTCCCTGGTGACGCAGCGTACCGAATTGCCGCAGGCCGTTATGGTTATGACATGGTGAACGGCGCTGCTGCTGAAGCGGTACGCGCAGAGCTCAGCCTCGACCAACCAGTAATCTGGCGCTTTCTCGCCTGGATTAAAGACCTGCTTAGCTTTGACCTCGGCACATCCCTGGTGTCTGGTACTCCTGTCACTGACGTTGTACTTCATGAGCTAGGGAGCTCAGTGCGCCTGGCTATTGGAGCGGTGATTCTCTCCTTCCTCATCGGCCCACCACTCGGAATCTTCGCAGGGCTGCGCCCGGGCGGAGTGCTTGACCGAGGGCTACTCATCCTGAGCACAGCAACTCGCGCTATACCGCATTTTGTGATGGGCGTGATTCTAGTATTTGTATTCTCCGTCTCACTCGCAATCCTGCCATCCGCGGGGCACGGCACCTGGGCGCACACCATACTACCTTCGCTTACCCTCGCGCTGGGACTCGCAGCTGTCTCATCTCGTGTGGCGCGAGACGCTACGGTAAAGATTGCCTCCTCCCCATTCTATGCGTTTGGCCGACTGAAAGGGCTCGGCGCGCTGAAGGTCTTCACACGCCACGGCTTACGCAACATTGGCGTACCAGTAGTTACCTACCTGGGCGTTCAACTGGTGTATCTGATTGAAGGCGTGGTCGTCGTAGAAACGCTCTTCGCCTGGCCTGGAATTGGCCATGGCTTGGTGCATGCCATCGTCCAACGCGATCTGCCGATGGTGCAAGGCGCAGCGCTAGCAATGGGTCTCATGTTTGTGGTGCTGAACACGTGTGTCGACCTGGCCAACCATCTGATTGACCCGCGCCGGAGTGACGCATGAATATTGAACTCGAAATCGCAAACGCGGCACCAAAGCCTCGCCACCTACCTCGGCTGGTCGGGTTCGCAATCCTCCTTGCTCTGATTGCCTTTGCCGTCCTCGTTCCTATTCTGTGGGACGTGGACATTGCCAAGCAGGATTACAACGCCATTCTGTCGGGCTCAATAAGCGCGCACCCCCTGGGCACAGATCATTTAGGTCGAGATATGCTCGCACGCTTGGCTTCTGCAGTACGCTTGTCATTGGGGCTAGCGCTGGTGAGCGTAATTACAGCAGCCGTGCCTGGCGTACTTCTGGGCATCCTTGCAGCCTGGAAAGGTGGATTTACCGACAAGACACTTGGCCTTGTTACAGAGTTGGTTCTGGCGCTGCCCGGCCTGCTGTTGGTTCTGCTAATCGTGGCAATCTTCCCAGGTTCCTTTGTCGCCTTGTACGGGGCGATCGCACTGGTGCTTTGGATAGAATACTTCCGCATGACACGCGCCCTGTCCCGCAACGTACTGGCATCGCCAGCCGTCGCTGCCACACGCCTGCTCGGCTTTGGGCCCATGTACGTCATCCGCCGCCACCTTTGGCCAGAGCTAGGGCCCGCGATCCTAACCATTGCGTCGTTCGGAGCCGCCTCGGCGATCATGGCAATCGCAGCCCTGGGTTTTGTCAGCGTAGGCGTTCAACCCCCGACAGCTGAGTTGGGACTGATGATCACAGAATTGCTCCCCTACTTTGCAGAAGCACCTTCAGTAATCGCAATGCCGATCATGGTTGTCTTCCTGATTGTTCTTTCACTCATACTGATCGCTGGAGGGCGCAAACCATGAAGCCGCTGCTGAAAACTGAAGATTTGGAGATCCGAACAGTTGACACTCGCCTGGTTGATCCACTTTCCATAGAACTGTTCCCGGGTCAGGTGCTAAGCATCATTGGCGAAACCGGCTCAGGGAAAAGCCTATTCGCTCAAGGTGTTGTTGGAAATTTACCGCCGGGACTGCACGCCCAAGGCCGGATTGAGTTCGCGGACGGCGTCAGTGAGGATGGGCGAAGCAATAGGCGCCAAACACTCTGGGGGCGTGAAATTGCCGTTCTCCCTCAAGAGCCCTGGCTGAGCCTTGACCCAACCATGCGCGCACTTCCTCAGGTTTCCGAGACCTATCAGCATGTAGTAGGGAAGAACGCGTCTGAGTCTCGCGAGCTCGCGCAAAGAGACTTGGTTCGACTGGGGCTAGAGCATGCTTCCACGAAGTACCCATTTCAGCTTTCAGGCGGTATGGCGCAACGCTTAGCGTTCGCGGCGACACACGCTGGCGGCGCAAAATTGATGGTGGCAGATGAACCCACCAAAGGTTTGGATCGCGACCGGATTGACGAGGTGATCAGCCTCCTGAAAGCTGGCTTGGCCGAGGGTGGTGCGCTGCTGATCATTACTCATGACATGGAGGTTGCCCGCCGCCTGGGCGGCGACATCATGATCATGCTCAAGGGGAAGATCATCGAAGCTGGTAGCGCCGAACAGGTGCTCAACAATCCTACGCACGCCTACACCCGACAGTTATTGGATGCTGACCCGCTGAATTGGAAGATTCATAAACCCGCGCTGCCTGCAGTCGAGCCAGTGGTGCAAGTTAAAAACTTGGCTGTTGATCGCGGCGGGCGCACACTTTTCCAGGGCCTTTCCTTCGATGTTCACCCAGGTGAAATCGTTGGAGTAACCGGCCCCTCAGGGTGCGGCAAGTCGACCCTCGGAGATGTGATTCTGGGGCTGATGGATGCAAGCGAAGGCAACATCGTTAAGCGCGCCGGCACCTCCCGAGTTGCGTTCCAAAAGCTCTTCCAGGATCCAGTCGCCGCCTTCCCGCCGACAGTGACATTAGCCCAAAATCTGGCAGATCTGGTACACCTGCATGGACTTGATGCCAATCGCATTGGCCCCCTGCTGAAACGACTTCGATTGGAACAGTCACTGCTGAATCGGCTGCCGGGAAATGTTTCTGGCGGTGAGCTTCAGCGTTTCTCATTGCTACGTGTACTCTTGATTGACCCAGTGCTCATTTTCGCGGATGAACCAAGCTCCCGGCTTGACCTCATTACCCAAAAGGAAATGCTGGAACTGCTAGTCGAATCCGCAAAAGAAAGTCATACCGCTGTGCTCTTGGTTAGCCATGACGAAGCCCTGATTGATGCAGTTTCTGATCAACGTATTCGGCTTGGCAGCTCAGAGTATCCAGTGTCTGTACATGAAATGGCTAAGACGCCTGCGCAATCAGTTCGTTCAGCAGCCGAGGCTTAAAGTAGCTGTGGCTGGCGTACGACGCACAATTTAACGGGAGTGAGCTCATTCAGCGCCCTACTCGGTAGGGCGCCTGAGCTCTAGCTAGCTGAAGTATCTGATCCGTAATCGACTGGCCGCAGAGATCAGGCTTTGCGCTACCATTAACCTTCTGATTACCTTCCACATTTTAGTGATTAACCGGCTGTATGCAGGGGTCAGTCTTCCCGCATGTGCCGCTCCTTCCTTTCCTGCCGCTCCTTCGCTTCAATGCTCAATGTCGCAGTTGGCCGCAGTAGCAAACGCCGCAATCCAATGGGCTCTCCAGTCTCTTCGCACCATCCGTACTCCCCTCGCGAGATCCGCTCCAAGGCTTCGTCTATCTTGTCCAGAAGCTTCTTCTCCCGCTCAAGAAGGCGTAATTGCCAATGGCGCTGCTCCTCGACGGTGCCCAAATCAGAAGGGTCGCTGCTAGGCTCGAACTCTCGCATGAGCTGGAACTCGCCAGATATTCGCTCCTGCAACTCCGTACGCTGTGACAGCAGCAGGTCTCGGAAGAATCCCTGTTGCGCGGCATCCATGTAATCGTCAACTGGCAGAGAAAGCAGCTCTTGTTCCGTCATGTCGGTCACTCTCGCTCGATATTTTGGGTAGTCAGGAGCGTTGCGCGCTGAATGCCAAAGGCAGCCCTTGGCAACTCTCATTCACGCATCCGTCATGCCATGCCAGTTGGCCAGAAACTACGGTCGTCGTTACTCGGTGCCGCAGCTGGTGATTTTTGAACGGTGTCCACTGACAATGGGCAAGGATCGGGTCAAGGGCAACCGGTCGTGGCTCATCTAGACGCTCAACGAGAGCGAGATCCGCCCAGTACCCCTCACGCAGATATCCGCGCTCCTGGATCGCGAACAAGTCTGCAACCGCATGACTAGTCTTCTGCACGAGCTGGGTAATCGGCAGTACACCTTCTTCCACCAGCTCAAACAGGCCAGGAAACGCATGCTGAACCAGGGGCAACCCAGATGGAGCCGATGCATAAGCCCTCTGCTTCTCCTCCAGCGTATGAGGGGCATGGTCAGTACCGATTACATCGATTCGATCACATAGCAGCGCCTGCCGCAGAGCATCACGATCCTCTCGGCTCTTAATGGCAGGATTGCACTTGATCAGATTGCCAAGGCTTGCGTAATCGTGGTCATCGAACAACAAATGGTGCGCGCAAACCTCGGCAGTAATCTTCTTGCCTGCCAGCGGGCCTGGCTCGAATAATTTCAACTCCTTAGCCGTGGTCAAGTGCAGGACATGTAGGCGCGTGCCAAAATTATTGGCAAGCTCTACTGCCAAGCTGGAAGATCGGAAACAGGCTTCCGCATCCCGTATTACGGGGTGCATCGCCGGCGGGATGAAATCACCAAACTGCTCTCGGTAACGAGCCTCGTTGGCCAAAATTGAAGGTGTATGCTCACAGTGCGCGAGCAAGATAGTAGGCACATTGGCAAACAGCCGCTCGAGCACACGTGGATCGTCAACGAGCATGTCTCCCGTCGACGCGCCCATGAATACCTTCACACCTGCGACCTGCCGCGGGTCAAGACTGGCGACCACGTCCAGATTGTCCTTGCTGACGCCAAAGTGAAAGCCGAAGTTTGCGACGGACGAAGCGGCGGCTCGGGCTTTCTTATCTTGAAGCGCGGCGAGGGACAAAGTGGCCGGGTTTGTATTGGGCATGTCCATGAAGCTGGTAATACCACCAGCAACAGCGGCTCGGGACTCACTCGCCATGGTTGCCTTGTGCGCAGCGCCGGGCTCACGAAAGTGCACCTGGTCGTCGATCATTCCTGGCACAAGCCAGCGCCCGTGAGCATCAATTTCGACGGAGGCATTAATACCATCGATGCTGCCTGCAATTTTCTCAATTCGGCCATATGCAATGAGAACGTCGGCATCAAACACCTCTCCCTCATTCACCAGGCGAGCGTTTCTGATGAGGATACGAGTCATGATTTGACCACTCCAGGGCTACTCTCCACCACGACCTGGTCGCCCTCGATGACGTTGTAGAAACAGCTACGCCGCCCGGTGTGGCATGCAGCACCCACCTGATCGACGAGGAGCAGCAGCGCATCGCCATCACAGTCCAAACGAATCTCCTTAACGTGCTGCACATTCCCTGAGGTCTCGCCTTTGCGCCAGAGACCATTACGGGAGCGTGACCAATAACAGGCCTGGTGGGTATTCAAAGTTTCCTGGAGAGCCTCCTCGTTCATCCAGGCGAGCATCAGCACCTCTCCGCTGTCGTGCTGCAGGGCGATCGCCGCTATGAGCCCTTGTGGGCTCCATGGCACCTGACTGAGTACGTCGCTGAGGGCAAAACGGCTTCCCGCCTCCGCCCGCTCGAGCTTGAGGAACATGATCTGTGACCCATAATTCATTAGTTATGTTATAACATATCACGTTTTTTCGATATTCTGAGTACCTCCCTCACAATTTTAAACCCTAAAGGTAAGCATTCATGACCGAAGCCCCTGCCGCGCTCCTCACCACCGAACCTTACGCCGATACTGAATTGGCGTGCCTCGCCGGAGCGAAAGCCGCTCTCTATCGTTGGGCTGCAACCGTTGCCACTCGAGATGTCGACAAGGTTCTTGAGCTCTACGCCCCTGATGCCATCTTGGTACCAACCTTGTCCAACCAAGTGCGCGATTGCAACGATAGCCGCCGCAATTACTTCGAGAATTTCTTGGCGAACGACGGTTTGGTCTGTGACATCCAGGTCTTCAAAAAACGCGTAAGCAGAAAGCTTGGCACCGTCGTAGTCGGGGGACTCTACACCTTCGTCTACCGTGACGGTGGCGAGCAAAGGATTGTACCCGCACGATTCCTCTTCACCTTCGAACGCATCAATGAAGAGTGGCTGATCACCGGTCACCACTCGTCAATCGAAGCCTGATAGAGCCCAGGTTCGCCACTCAGAACGGTCGAACCTGCTCCCCCCGGTTACCCAAAAATTGCGAAGTCTATGAATCATATTTCAAGCCTAGGAAACTTCCCTGCAGTTCGTCTTCGCCGCAACCGCGCTGACGACTGGACTCGCAGGCTGGTAGCCGAAAATACACTGTCTGCGAACGACCTGATCTGGCCAATTTTTATCAAAGAGGGCTCCGGAAAAAACGATCCCGTTGCCTCCATGCCAGGCCAAGTACGCGTCACGCTCGACGAACTCATAGAGCATGCGGGGAAGGCAGTAGATCTCGGCATTCCAGCCATCGCACTTTTTCCCGCAACCTCGCCCGATCGCAAAGATAGCGAAGGCAGTGAAGCTACAAACCCAGAGAATCTGGTATGCCGAGCCGCCCGATTGCTGAAGTTGACCTACCCTACGCTTGGCCTTATCGGCGACGTGGCTCTAGACCCCTATACCGATCATGGTCATGACGGGGTACTGCGTAATGGCTTAGTGGCTAACGATGAAAGCCTTGAGGTGTTGGCACGCCAGGCGGTGGTTCAAGCACAGGCAGGAATCGATACGCTTGCTCCGTCAGATATGATGGACGGGCGCATTGGCGTATTGAGAGCCGCCTTGGATTCTGCCGGCCTCACAGACGTGCGACTGATGTCCTATGCAGCCAAGTACGCATCCGGCTTTTACGGCCCATTTAGAGATGCACTTGGCTCATCCGGCGCACTGAAGGGCGACAAGCGTACATACCAGATGGATCCCGCCAACAGCGACGAGGCGCTACGCGAAGTTGCACTGGATCTCCAGGAAGGCGCAGACATGGTCATGGTCAAGCCTGGCATGCCCTACCTGGATATTATCCAGCGAGTGAAAGCCACATTCGCTGTGCCGACGTTTGCGTACCAGGTAAGCGGCGAGTACTCGATGATCAAAGGAGCCATCGATAACGGCTGGCTTGATCCGGGCAAGGTCGTGCTGGAGTCACTCATGGCATTCAAACGAGCTGGCTGCAGCGGTGTGCTGACCTATTTCGCCATTGAGGCCGCCGAGCGCTTGAAGCGCGGCTGAGGCCCACGGAGAGCAGCCCAAACGAGCGCCGTCAGAGTTGGCAGCGCTCAACAACGGCTCTCTCTCCGCTTTAGGCCATTCCCATACGAGCCATCGCTGCGATGAGGCTGCCTGGCGGCGGCTGCTGACGGAAGTATCCATCCACTCCAGCAAATATCGCGTCAGCCACTTTGCGCTGATG
This sequence comes from Pseudomonas sp. S36, assembly GCF_016647875.1. NCBI lineage: Bacteria > Pseudomonadati > Pseudomonadota > Gammaproteobacteria > Pseudomonadales > Pseudomonadaceae > Pseudomonas > Pseudomonas sp. S36. The sequence continues at coordinate 112,706 of NZ_JACVVG010000003.1, forward strand.
CCGCACGTCATGCAGTCTTCGACAATCACCCGCATTGGAAATGAAGCCGGTCTCGACCAGAATCGATGGAATAGCTGCAGACTTAAGCACTGCAAAACCTGCCTGCTCAACCTTCGACTGATGTAAGCCCGACACATCTCCCAGCCGCGACAACACCTGATGACCAAGATCCAAGCTGGTTGAGATAGTCGCATTCATTGACATATCGAGCAGAACGCCAGCGACCATCGGGTCGTTTTTTCGAAGCTTCACTGCCAGACCACCCCCAACGGAGTCGGCGCCATTTTCTCGCTCAGCCATCCATCGAGCCATGGAGGAGGTAGCACCACCCTGCGAAAGCGCAAAGACTGATGCACCTGATGCGGTCAATCTAGGCGCGGCATCCGCATGCACAGACACGAAAAGATCGGCATTCAATCGCTGCGCCAGCTCAGCTCGTTTACGCAACGGGATGAAGATATCGTCGGTGCGCACCAGCCGAGCTTTATAACCCTTTTGTGCATTGACTCGCTTAGCCAGCAATGTCGCGATTTGCAAGGCAACAATCTTCTCTTGTTCACCCTTGGCGCCCACCGCGCCCGGATCCTTCCCTCCATGCCCAGCATCGATCACTACCAGCAAATCGCGATTGGACTTACCCTTCGGCGGCTCTAGTGCAGCCTGGGTCGCACCAGCTGCCGCGGCAACCCTGAACGAGGGATCAACCAACTCCAGCTCCAATCTGTGGCTTCCAGCCGAGACAGGTCGTAGCTCTCCACGAACTCCGGAATTAGCCAGATCCAGAACAATCCTCAGATCGCCTGCGGGCGTCTTCCCGCTCCGAATTGCTCGAACAGGAGTACCGTCAAGCGCTAGGTTACTCAATGGCGCGTTTAGTACGGCCTGTTGAAGATCAAGCACTAGGCGCGGCGGAGATTCTAAGCTGAAGCTGTTGGCGATCACCGGGCCGCTCAGATCGAGCAAAAACCGAGTAGCACCTCCTGACTGACTAACACTCACCCGCCTCACCGCCTGAGCTGCATGCACAGTCAGCGAAGCCGGCAGCGCCAACCCAGCCAAGAGAAATTTGAGCAAGCTGCGTCTGTCCATACACCCTTCCATTTCTTCATTTTTCTTATCCAACCACGCGGGAACTCGGCATTTCTCAGCCTCTGTCCGCCCAGAACGCGCGCATGCTCGCGACATTTTTTGTGGCGTGGAGCATTATGTTACGTTATAACGTAAGCATTATGGATGACATGACTCAAGTTTCACGTTCGACGCGGGGCCTGCATGCGACTCACCACTAATCAGCAATTGGTTCTGGCCACCCTTCAGCAATCAAGTACGCCACTTAGTGCGTACAAGATCCTTGAGAGCTTGAAGGATGAAGGCTTCAAAGCGCCCATACAGATCTACCGGGCGCTTGGAAATCTTGCCAAAAGAGGCCTTGTTCATCGCCTGGAGTCTCTGAACGCGTACGTGAAATGTGACCCGTCCTCTACCTGCGACAACGGCGTAAGGGCGTTCGCGATCTGCGACTCATGTGGTCGGGTCGATGAGTTTCTCGTGCCTTCGCTTGACAGGTATTTGGGTACCTGGGTGAAGAAAAACGTGTTTGCACTGGGCAGCTCAACCATAGAGCTGCACGGGAAATGTGCCGACTGCTGCAAGCTTGAACACACCTCTAAAGGCTAGCGACTACGAGTAGTACGCTTACACCATATCTTACCGTGAGGGCTCCTGATGACAGTCCCAACCTCTAACTCGAGTGAAGCCCATAAGCTTCCCGTAACCGTATTGTCCGGATTCTTAGGAGCAGGAAAAACCACGCTACTCAATCACATCCTGAACAATCGCGAAGGCCGACGTGTCGCCGTAATCGTCAATGACATGAGTGACGTGAATATAGATGCTGCCCTCGTGCGTGACGGAGGCGCAGAGCTCTCACGCACGGATGAAAAACTGGTTGAAATGAGCAACGGCTGCATCTGTTGCACCCTACGGGAAGACCTACTGCTTGAGGTGGATCGCCTTGCCAAGGAGGGGCGATTCGATCAGTTGGTCATTGAGTCCACCGGCATTTCTGAGCCACTGCCAGTGGCGGAGACCTTCACCTTTGAGGGCGAAGATGGGCGCAGCCTCGGCGAGGTAGCTCGCCTCGATACCATGGTCACCGTCGTGGATTCCTTCAACTTCCTCAGAGACTACAGCTCACGCGATAGCTTGCAGGCGCGAGGCGAATCGCTGGGAGAGGAAGATGTTCGCACGGTAGTCGATCTGCTGATTGAGCAGATCGAGTTCTGCGACGTGATCGTCCTCAATAAAATTGATCTGGTCAGTGAGGATGAGCGGCGACAATTGATCGCCATCCTCAACAGCCTGAATCCCCGAGCGAAGATCGAGATCTCCGAGTTCGGCAAAGTCCCACTGGATCGTGTGCTGAATACAGGCTTGTTCGATTTCGACGAGGCCTCGCGAGCCCCCGGCTGGCTGCAGGAAATGCGTGGTACTCATACGCCAGAGACGGAAGAGTATGGGATCCGCAGTTTCGTATACCGCGCCCGACGCCCCTTCCATCCCGAGCGTTTCCATGAGCTGGTTGAAAGTGAATGGCCAGGCGTCGTGCGCTCCAAAGGCTACTTCTGGCTCGCCAGCGAGCCAGCTATGGCCGGTAACTGGTCGCAAGCAGGCGCAGTGGCCAGACATGGCCCAGCGGGCTATTGGTGGGCAGCCATCCCGCAAGACCGTTGGCCGACGGATCCCGAGTCCGTCGAGGACATTCGCGCTAAATGGGAAAAGGACGTGGGCGACGCACGACAAGAGCTCGTACTCATCGGCATGGACATGAATGAGCCAGCGCTGCGAGCCAGCTTTGATGCATGCCTCCTCACAGATGATGAGATGGCTCTAGGCCCGAAGGGCTGGATGAAGCTTAAAAACCCGCTTCCTGGCTGGAATTAAATTGTAAGAGCCCTCCCGTGATTGGGAGGGCCAGTAACCTGCGGATAAAGAACATGAGTGCAGCACTTCCCGACGTTTCCGTCACCGACATTGCTCCGACACTTGGCCCCCTGGAGTGGGTTGGTATGCAAGGAATCGACCTCCCAGTCACGATTGACGAGCCAGGCTATCATCGCGAGCTTCACGCCAGAGCAGACGTGCAAGTCGACTTGCCTGCGCCCCAGGTGAAAGGCATCCATATGTCTCGCCTCTATCGATTGCTGGACAGCTGGGGACAAGAGGCGCACATCTCGCCGGAGCATGTGCATACATTGCTGAGCAGCATGATCGACAGCCACCACGACTGTGATAGCCGAAGTGCACGGCTTCGGCTCGATTTTGATCTTCTCATCCGCCGCCCAGCGCTCGTGACGGAAGGTTTATCGGGGTGGAAGTCATACCGTGTTCAAATGAACGCATCGCTGGTGGGAGATAAATTTGCGCTGAGCGTTGAGTGCACTGTTGGCTACTCGTCTACATGCCCTTGCTCCGCGGCGCTGTCTCGCCAGCTGATTGAGGCGAGTTTCCTCAACTCATTCTCAAACCAGCCACTCGTTGACCCGGCAACCGTCGCGAAATGGTTGCGAGCGAACGCGTCAGTTGCAACGCCGCACAGCCAGCGCAGCGAGGCACGCGTATGCGTTTCGGTTGAACGCACTTCCACCAGCCTAGGGTTGCTATCTTTGATTGAAGCTGTTGAGAATTCTCTAGGTACTCCAGTCCAAACCGCAGTCAAACGGGCTGATGAGCAAGCATTCGCAGCACTTAATGGCCAGAACCTGATGTTCGTCGAGGATGCCGCTCGCCGGATTCGCGCAGCACTCACCGAACACCAGAATCCTAAAGTTCATGTGCGGCACCTGGAGAGCCTGCATCCTCATGATGCAGCTGCCTGGTCTTCACCTTTTGACCAGGGTTCGCACCATGAGCAGTGAAGCACGCAGCTCGCTGATCCCCGTCACACTGCTGACTGGCTTCCTCGGCAGCGGCAAAACGACATTGTTAAACCAGTTGGTGAGACAGCCGGAATTTGCCAACACGCTGATCATCATCAATGAATTTGGGGCGATGGCACTCGACCATCTTCTCGTCACCCACAGTAACGAGAACATCGTCATGGAATTGGGCAGCGGCTGCGTCTGCTGCACAATTCGTGGAGACCTCGTCCAGACATTGCGGGACATCACGTGGCGTTTCTCTCGGGAGGGGAACCGCCAGTTTGACCGCGTATTGATTGAAACCACCGGCCTAGCAGATCCTGCCCCGATCATTCACACCCTGATGACGCATGCACAGATCGCCCCCAAATATCGACTGGATGGTGTGGTAGCGACAGTAGACCTAGCCAGCGGCATGGCTACGCTTGATCACCATCAGGAGGCGATCAAACAAGCTGCTATGGCAGATGTACTGCTGTTGACCAAAGGTGACCTGGTGAGCCCCGAGCATAGGGCAGAGCTTCTCCAGCGCCTGTCAGACATCAACCCTGCAGCACCTCGCTGGGAAATCAAGAACGGCCATCTGGAGGCAAGCAAGATTCTGGGCCTTGGCCTCTTCACTCACGAGGGTAAGTCACCCGATGTTGAAGGCTGGTTAAACGAGCATGCATACGAGGCCACCTCTACCCCTAAATTCCAGATCACGCCTCAACCTGAAAAGAGTACGAGTCAAGGGTTGTTCTCTGCAGGCTTGCGAGCACCGCAACAGGACGTAAACCGTCATGGCGACCGGATTCGTGCGTTCTGCTTCACCATCGACAGCCCAATCAGTGAGCTTGCTCTGGAGTGCTGGCTAGAGGTGTTGATGACGTTACTGGGAAGCAACATTCTCCGGGTTAAGGGCATCCTCAACATTGAAGGGCGCGACACGCCGATCGCCCTGCACGGTGTTCAGCACATCTTCCATCCGTCCGCTCCACTACCCGCCTGGCCGACTGACGACCGGCGTTCCCGTTTGGTTTTCATCACTCAAGACGTCACACGAGAAATGATCGAGGCGACCTTCAGGGCCTTCAAAAACAAGGCGGGACATATCGAAGGCATCAGCGTATGACGTCGTCCATCAAACTTCACAACACGCTCACTCGAGAGAAAGAGGCACTGCGCACTGAGCGGCCTGATCGGGTGACCATGTATGTCTGCGGCCCTACCGTCTACAACTACGCCCACATCGGGAATGCTAGACCAGCCGTTGTCTTCGACATCCTTGCCAGAGTTCTGCGCCATGAATTTAAGGAAGTCGTTTACGCGCGAAACTTCACGGACGTGGACGACAAGATCAACGCGGCAGCAATTGCGTCAGGCTCTCCAATCGGGGACATCACCCGCCGCTTCATCGATGCCTACCATGAAGACATGGCAGCCCTTGGGATCGCCTCGCCCGATCTGGAACCACGCGTTACGGATCACATCCCAGAGATCATCGCGCTGATCAAACGATTGGTCGACCGGGGCCACGCCTACGTCGAACAAGAGCATGTGCTGTTCCACGTCCCTTCCTACCCTGCCTACGGTCAACTGTCAGGACGCCTGCCCCAGGACATGATGGCTGGAGCGCGAGTTGAAGTTGCCCCCTATAAGCGCAGCCCGCTGGACTTCGTTCTATGGAAACCTTCGACTCCTAAAATGCCCGGCTGGAGCAGCCCTTGGGGACGAGGTCGGCCAGGATGGCATGTTGAGTGCTCTGCGATGATTGGGCGACACCTGGGGCACACCATCGACATTCATGGCGGAGGCCAAGACCTTATTTTCCCTCACCACGAAAATGAGATCGCTCAGGGTACTTGCGCCAATGGCACTCTCTACTGCCGCACGTGGGTACACAATAGCTTCGTTACCGTGGATGCGCAGAAGATGTCCAAATCACTCGGCAACGTTTTGCTAGTCCGAGACCTTCTCGCTCAGGCACCTGGTGAAGCTATTCGATTCGCGCTGCTCTGTACCCACTACCGACGCCCAATGGACTGGAACACACAGCGCTTGCACGCTGCCGTACAGACGCTATTCCGATTTTACTCATCGCTGTCGAAAGTCAGCTCTTTGGCTGTCCCTGTCGACGTGGCACCGGATGAACTGGTGCTGGAATCACTTAAGAATGACCTAGGGGTGACCGAAGCACTTGCTCGGCTGCATGTGCTCAGATCGGAGCTCGATCAGGCGGTGACAGATGAAATGCGAATGCTTGCTAAAGCAAGGCTGATCAAGTCCGCCGGACTGCTCGGCCTCCTGCAGCAAGAGCCACATGTCGCGCTGGCTGCGCTTAGGCCTCCAGTACAGCCTGTTGAGCAACCGCTCAGTCATCGACAGCATCTTGAGTCATTGCTGGAAGCAAGAAACCAAGCACGTATTGCGCGCGACTTCTCCAGAGCCGACGCTCTGCGTGACGAGTTGCTAGAAGCTGGCTTTAGCATCGAAGACAGTCCAGAAGGCTCCACGCTGCGCCCGACAGCAAGGAGCGTGATATGAGGCGGTGGCCGAACTCTATTCTGATTGCGTTGGTACGCGGCTACCAACTGTTCATCAGCCCCGTCATAGGCAATCGATGCAGATTTCACCCTTCTTGCTCGCAGTACTCAATCGAAGCACTGCGGACTCATGGCGCCCTGATGGGCAGCTGGTTGACGCTGCGCCGGCTCTTGCGTTGCCACCCACTGCATCCCGGTGGATTTGACCCCGTACCGTCGAAAGGCAACAAGGATAAAGGTGGCCCATGCTGATTCGGAAACTGTTCAAATTCGAAAACGCCCACATAGTTCGAGGCTGTAGCACCCGTCGTTGCTCTCACTCGATTCATGGGCACTCGTACAAAGTCGAGCTGCTCTTGCGCGCCGACGCCCTTGATCACGGCCAGATGGTGTATGACTTCGGGCTACTCAAAGGTGACGTTCGGGACTTGATCGACGCTTTCGATCACGCCGTCGCGATCTGGTCGCAGGATGATCCTGATTACATTGCCTCAATTCGGAGGCATTCAGAGCGCTGGGTACTCATCCCCGTGTCACCGAGTGCTGAGCAGTTCTCCAGATTAATCTTCCGCCTGGTGGAAGCCGCCTTGGAAAACACCCAAATGAAGAACGGTGAATCCGGTGTTCAGCTCCACTCTGTAATCGTGCACGAAACCGAAACGGGGTATGCGCAGTGCTTCCGCGAGGATGTTGTGAACCCCCGTATGGGCTTGATTGACCTCGACCTCATTGAGTTCTCTCCCGCGATTACTGCCCAGTGGGCTGATCCCAAGCTGTACGAACGGCTGAAGCCGAAGCCCACCATGATCCAGACCGAGCTGGAAGGTTTGTGTAGCCGATGCCCTGCGCGAGTAGCTGTGCTCGCAGCTAGAACTTGCAGTCCACCCAATTTATGACCAGGGCGTCCGCTAGCGGACGGCCCACAGTATTTTAAGACCGAGAAGCCTGTAACGATGCCAGATAACGCACACCCCTCCCCTGTTTCCATCACGCTGCCAGATGGATCAATTCGTACCTACGATAACCCCGTCACTGTCCACGACGTAGCAGCATCCATCGGCGCCGGTTTGGCACGTAGCACGGTGGCAGGAAGGGTTAATGGTCGCTTGGTGGACGCATGCGAGATGATTGACCGCGATGCTAAATTGCAGGTAATCACCCCTAAAGATGATGAAGGCTTAGACATCATCCGTCACTCATGCGCCCACCTGGTTGGCCATGCACTCAAACAGCTCTACCCGACTGCCAAAATGGTCATTGGCCCGGTGATCAATGAGGGCTTTTACTACGATGTAGCGTTTGAAAGGCCATTCACCCCGGCAGACCTCGAAGCCATCGAAGCTCGCATGCGCGAGCTGATCGCCAAAGAGTACGATGTCGTCAAGCGCATGACGCCGCGCGATGAGGCCATCCAGATCTTCAAGGCACGAGACGAAGATTACAAACTTCGTCTGATCGAGGACATGCCAGATACCCAGGAGATGGGGCTCTACTTCCACGAAGAATACGTGGACATGTGCCGCGGCCCTCACGTACCCAATACTCGCTTCTTGAAGGCATTTAAGCTGACCAAGCTAGCGGGCGCGTACTGGCGCGGTGATGCAAAAAACGAACAGCTACAGCGCATCTACGGAACGGCTTGGGCCGATGCAAAGCAGCTGTCAGCCCACCTCGTTCGACTTGAGGAAGCCGAGAAGCGTGACCATCGCAAGATCGGAAGAGAACTCGACCTTTTTCATTTCGAGGATGACGCACCAGGATCAGTTTTCTGGCACCCGCGGGGATGGACGGTGTTTCAGTCTCTCATCGCCTACATGCGACGCAGACAGAATGACGCGGGCTATGTCGAAGTGAACACGCCAGACGTCATGGATCGCGGCCTGTGGGAAACGTCCGGACACTGGCATAACTATCGTGATCACATGTTCACGACCGAAACCGAGGATGGTCGCGCCCTAGCTCTCAAGCCGATGAATTGCCCCGGCGGCACCCTCCTCTATCGACACGGCCTCAAGAGCTATCGCGACTTGCCGATTCGCATGGGCGAATTCGGTAAAGTCCATCGGTATGAGCCCTCAGGCTCTCTCCATGGGTTGCTTCGGGTGCGTCACTTCACCCAAGACGACGCGCACATTTTCTGCACCCCCGAACAAATGAACGAAGAATGCCGATCCGTCGTGGGTCTAGTACTGGACATCTATCGCCAGTTTGGCTTCGAGGACGTGCGCATCAAGCTGTCCACTCGACCCGCCAACCGAATCGGCAGTGACGCAACCTGGGATCAACTCGAAGGAGCGCTTATCCACTCCCTCGAAGAAATGAACCTCGAGTACCAAGTCAATCCAGGTGAGGGGGCGTTCTACGGGCCCAAGCTTGAGTTCGTGCTGCGCGACGCTATTGGCCGTGACTGGCAGTGCGGCACACTTCAGGTCGACATGAACCTTCCTGAACGATTCGGTATCGAGTACGTCGACGAAGATGGCCTTCGCAAGCGACCAGTCATGCTGCACCGCGCCCTCTTCGGCTCTCTGGAGCGTTTCACGGGCATCATGCTAGAGCATCACTCTGGCAAGCTTCCAACTTGGCTTTCACCCATCCAAGTGGTCGTTTGCTCTATTTCGCAACAGCATACCGACTATGTTCGAGATGTCGCCACACTGCTGCGCTGCAAGGGCCTTCGGGTTGAAACTGACACCCGCAATGAGAAAATCGGCTACAAAATCCGAGAGAAGACACTTCAACGGATTCCATTCCTCCTTGTCGCAGGCACCAAGGAGCAGGAGCAAGGAACCATCGCAGTGCGCACCAGAGACGGCAACGACCTTGGCGTGATGGACTTAAAGTCCGCAATTGAATGGTTACGAAAAGAAGCTAGTTCGCCGGATGAGCTTTCGTCTGATCACATTGTTGAAGAGGTACATAACCGCATCGCGTCCCGACTTCCATTAAATACCTGCGACGTTTGATTGTAGTTTTCCGCTTTACAAAAAAGCGCAGTTCAGCCACTGAGCTGCGCCTTCACACACGCCTACTGACCTCCTAATAAATCAGCGTTAGTCAATTCGTCCTAAGCCACTTTAAATCTTGATGGAGAGTACTGATCACACGACTGAACTCTAATTCCTCAGGGAAATTTCCCGCACTCTCATCGAGAGAGGGAGAGTTTCATGCCTCAAGAGTAATATTGATCTCCCACAGCCCAAGCAGCTCCGCCTGGGCGAGAATATCTTCTGGCGATGCATCAGGCATCACTATCCAGCTTTCGCTATCACCATAATGCAACTCAATTAGATGAATTGCTGCCTCGTGATCACTAAGAAATTTTTCTTCGAGAACCACCTGATAGCCCTTAGGTTCATCATTCAGGCGGTAATTCAGAGTAAAAATTGTCATCCATAACCTCCTAAAGCGTAAGCATCGTGATAACCGTGCTGAATACTTTTTCTCTCGCTCTGCAGGCAACGCCCGGTTCGGCATAACTGACGCGCGCACCTTTTAGTCCTGCCTTGCAGGGACATCCAACTGGAAGCCCCCTTTTCAAGTTTAGACAGCTAAATAGCTAACGAAGCGTTCTAAGCCATTAGACAAAACATGTTGTTACGTTAGGGATGTACAGCCCAGAGCTCTCCCGACTGAGACGCCGCCTATTCTACTCCCATCACGAATTTGCAGCCCCCAAATGATGAATTCCACCGTCGCTATGGGCAGAGGCGATACTCAACCCTGCGCTCCCGACACCACCTTTGATCCTGGAGAAATCAGAAAAAGTACCTGATCGAAGCACCAAGCGTTGTAGAGGGCTGCGGTACAATCACAAGTCCACCGCTCGTACCATAGGCAACTTCAGTCCCGTAGCGATGCGGTTGGAAGGTACCATATACGCTAAACTGGTAATCGCTATAGTCGTAGCTGGCCCTTAGATCGTAACGGGTATAAGGCGGCATCTCATTTTTTTCAGTCCCTATGTAGTAGGGAATGCCATCCAGGTGATAAACGTCAGCGTTAAGAGTGACTTGACCCGCCATGAATCTGTTGCGGTACTGAACCCCTGCCTTGTAGGTGTGCTCTGGGACTGAAAGGAGTGCACCGGTACCCGGCGAAGGATTATTAATCTTCGCGTCAATTATGCGCCCGTAACTGGCATACGCACTGACTGTCGATGTTGCTTGGTAATTGAAGCTAGTTTCTGCCCCCCTTCGGGTAGTACTGCCGACCTGCTCGTAAACACCTGCTGAGGTCTGAACAGTTTCATTGTCGTTCTCGATGTAGTAGAACTCTGTGGTGCTCGATAAACGGTCAGAAGGACGTACTGTGAATCCAATATCGTAGGACTTTACCTTGCTTGGCCGAACACTGCTATTGACTTGGCCTCCAGTTTCACTAGGCGCTAAGGCACTGCTGCTGCCAGAGCTAATATACTCAGCCGCAGGTGAGCGGAACCCTTGAGCTACATTCGTAAAGATTTCCAGTTCTCGAATGGGTGTCCAAGCCAAGCCAAACTTAGGTGTCGTAACAGAACTATTATAACCCGTGTCAGCATCACGGAATTTCAGATTTTCGATATCATAGTCGAACCGATCATACCGAACCCCTGCCATCAACTTAACTGAATCGGTCGGCTTGTATTGACCTTGTGCAAACACCCCATATGTGATGAGATCCATATCGAAGTCGTAATAGAAATTTGGTGTAGGCTCAAAGTTTCTATACTGCTGGCGAAACGCAATTCCTTTGTCGCGCCGGACATCGGCTCCTACCATCAATGATGCCGATTCATTCGCAACGAAGTTATAGGCTAGTCGACCCCCATATATATCGCGATCATCTTTTCCGTAATTATGAGTATTGGTGCCATTAGAAATTGCTCGAACCCGTCTAAAATCCTCGTAATACGCTGTGTAGTACAGGCCCGCTTCGTCATAAGCCGGAGCACGATTGAATACGTAGGTGTTCCTATTAGCGTTGCCGAAGCCGTACAGATTATCGGTATCTCGGCGACCAATCGTACCTGCTCGAAGCGCGGGCAAGTTGAGATAACCGTCATTTTTGAAGTCCGATTCGTAATGACTGAAGCGCGCAGAATATTTAACGTCGTCGATAACCTTACTCAACTTCCAGAAGTAATTGTCTCGATTGGTTTCAGCGGCCTTGCGGTATCCGTTAGTTTTGTAAATGTCGACGATGAACAGCGATTCTAAGCCCTCATATTCACCGCCCAACACCAGGTTAGTACGACGCCCATCGAAACTGGCAACGTCCAAACCGATACTGGAAGCCACGCTGCCACCATCCAGTGTCTCGATTTCCACCGCTCCAGCCCGATTCTGATCACCATACAGAGCAGACACCGGCCCTTTAATGACATTAGCGCTCCTGATCATTTGGGGGGTCAACCATTCCAGAAATACGGGGCCATGACCTGCTCCGCCTTGGCTGGACGGAATGTTCTGAGGTATACCATCAACGTAAACGGCGACGTCGGCACCGTGCGTACCATTGGTAGCAAAGCCTCGCATGCGAAATCCATTACCGGTATCGCCCTGATCGATGTTGTTGGCCACTACTCCGGGTACACGCCGGTAAATATTGGAAATATCTCGGTCAACGTTAAGCGTTTGTATGTCCTCCTGCGTGATTGAAGTCACACCCGCAGGCAGACTCTCAACAGCATTGCTCACCTTCCCGCGCGATAGTGGCTCGATGGGCTTTCTGTTTCCTCCCTCACCAGTAACCTGGATCGCCTCGAGCTCTGTGATCCCGCTTGCAGCTTCCAATTCTTCAGCCGAAATCGGTTCGGAAACGCCTAAACCTGTGCTCAACGCGGCACCGGTAAAAGCCCAAGCCCAAGCGGGGCGTCTGGAACGATACATAATGACATCCAAATGTTATGTTATAGTGTATCTTTAACCATACAGCATTGCAGTGTGCAGCACCATCGAATCCATGCTTCAAGCTAAGCGGCTGATTTCTTAGGGGCGTGATGTCGCTCATAGGTAGAACGCCTTCCCCAACCACGACAAGGTAGCTCCATGAGACTCCCCCTATCCCTCGCAACCGCCATCAGTTTGCTCAGCATCCAGGCAGTCGAAGCCCACGGCATCTGGACTGAAAAACGCTACGGCCAGCTTGAAGTGATTTACGGCCATGGTGCTGAAGATGACCCGTACGCGGCGGAAAAAATCAAAGAAGTCTGGGCGTATGATCTGAAGGGCAAAACTATCCCCGTTACTGTACAGCGCGAAAGCGATCACGCGCGCTTGTCCCCCCTCAGTAAGCCCGCGGTTTTAACAGTCACGTTGGACAACGGCGTCTGGAGTCAAACAAAAGACGGTAAGTCCGTTGACGCCTCTAGGGCAGAGGTTCCAGGTGCGATCAGCACCTCGCACAGCTTCAAATACAGCTTGGCAATTTTGCAGCCGGATGCCGATATCCCTGCCAACCTGCGTCTGAGGATGGTCATTCGCCCCTTGCGAGACCCAACCGAGGTGGGCGTAGGACATAGCCTTCCCGTGGAAGTAACCATTGATGGAAAGCCAATTGCAGACTTAGCACTGTTTGATGACTATCGAGGCATGCCAGATGCTACACCAGTAAAAACGGATGCAAGAGGCCGAGCGACTGTCACTGTTCGCAATGCCGGCCTTAATGTGATAGCAGCACAAGCCAAACTACCGAATGAGGGCGAAAATCAGGTCTCACAAACGAGCCTGTCTGCTACCCTCACGTTCGTTGGAGAAGCGCACCAACACTGATTGAACCGAAGGGGTGTGGTACCAAGGAACGGCGGAGTGAGCCGAGCCGCACCCCTCCCTAAACCGCAATCAAGTCACGGCATGCCGCAAATTCAGCTAACCCTCATGATTTGCTCAACCGCTCGCTGCAGCATGGACATGTCGATCCGCTTCTTCGACTCAGGATTTCGAAGCGCTCGGGCTGATAGCCCCTCGAAAAGTGCGGCAACGATTTCGCAGCTAGATTTTACCTCGGCGGAACTACCACCAAATAGTTCATTGAAAGACGCACTCACGCTCACATCGTTCTCTTTGAGGAGCGACGCAACCTTGGGGTTGCGAGTAGATTCTGCGAGGATCTCAATCGCCAGTGCTGCATTGCTACTATCCAAGTAGCGCTCAGCGCACTTCGGCACAAGGTTGACCAGGGCCGTGATCGGGTCATTCCCATCACTTGCTACACGCACCTCATCGACGAAATCACCGAGCTCACTATGCTCTCGGGCAACGACCCCCTCGATAATGCCCTCCTTCCCTCCAAAAAAATGATGGATGTGACCAGAGCTCATGCCCGCCGCAGCTGAAATTTGGGACATGCTCGTCCGATGAAAACCCTCTCGGCGCACGCACTCTGCCGCCGCGGCCAGCACCTGCTCTTTACGGCGCAACGCCACTGCGGAATCGCCGGATTTCTTACCAACCATTGAGCTCTCCAACAGTCATTGACCTGCAAGCGGATTCTGAGCTTGCCTCCTACCAACCAGATCAGTGTACACTAAAAATAGGTGGGTCGGGCGACCTAGATTTTTTGAAAACCGCTCTCCTCCTATGAGTGCGCTCGAAGCTGCCATCAAAGGCAGCGGGGTGTAGGGACAAATTATAGGTGGGTCAAGCCACCTAGACTGGTGATACATAAAATGAGATTCGACAAACCGCTGGTCATCGGCATTACCGGCATCGCAGCGTGCGTAATGCTCTCCGCTTGTCGTGAGGGCGAAAGCGTAGCGGCTAGACAACCAGAGCCGGAGGTCAATGCGATAACCATCCAAGCAAGACCAGTCCAGCTCTCGACGACTCTCCCTGGTCGGACACGCGCCAACGTTGTTGCGGAAATCCGTCCTCAGGTTGGTGGCGTTCTGATGAACCGAGCGTTCCAAGAAGGCGCTGAAGTAAAGCAAGGTCAACTGCTGTACAAAATTGATCCCGCTCCATACCGCGCAGCGATGCTGCGAGCTCAGGCAAGCTTTGAATCTGCCAAAGCGCTGTTGAGACGCTATGAGACATTGGTGAAGTCTCGAGCTATCAGCCAACAGGAATATGACGATGCGCGATCGCAGTTCCTTCAAGCGCAAGCAGCTTTGGAGAGCGCGCGAATCGATTTGGGGTACACAGACATTACTGCCCCGATCTCTGGGCGTATCGGTCGATCAACCGTCACTAAAGGAGCGCTTGTTACTGCCAATCAGTCAGCTGCGCTTGCGACCGTTCAGCAGCTCGACCCCATCTATGTGGACATCGTTCAACCATCGATTTCGCTTCTACAACTGAAGCAAGACATTGCTGACGGCCTTCTCAAAACAGATGATGAAGACCGAGCCAATATCCATCTCGTATTGGAAAATGGTCGCAAGTACGAATATACAGGAAAACTCCAATTTTCAGAGGTCAGCGTCAACGAAAGTACGGGCTCGGTCACATTACGCGCTATTTTTCCAAACCCAAACGGAACGCTGCTGCCTGGGATGTTTGTACGTGCCGAGCTTGAAGAGGGTACTCGTGAAAACGCAGTACTCGTGCCGCAGCGAGCAGTATCCCGTGATAGCCAAGGCATGGCTTCAATATATGAACTCAACTCTGACGACACTGTGAAATTAAGCGGCATCAAGACTGAAAGGTCGATTGACGGACAATGGCTTGTATCTAGTGGGCTAGTCCCTGGCGCCAGAGTGGTGGTCGACGGGATCCAGCACGTTCAGCCCGGCATCAAAGTGAAAGTTTCGAATACTGCCCTTGAAAGTAAACTGGCAACCACCCAACACGGTGAATAACGGCGGACTACATGTCAAAGTTTTTTATTGATCGCCCAGTTTTCGCCTGGGTCATTGCAATCGTAGTAATGTTAGCCGGCGGACTATCGCTTCTTAAGCTTCCCGTCAATCAATATCCTGATGTAGCCCCTCCTGCCATCGGGATTATTGCCAGTTACCCTGGAGCATCTGCACAAACCGTTCAGGACACTGTTACCCAAGTCATTGAACAGCAATTAAATGGCTTAGATGGGCTGCGCTACATCCGTTCGGAGAGCAACACGGACGGCAGCGCGACTATCGTAATCACATTTGAGCAAAATGTGAATCCGGATACCGCTCAAGTACAAGTACAGAATAAGCTCGCGCTAGCTACACCGATGCTACCAACATCAGTACAGCAAATCGGTTTGCGCGTAGTTAAGTATAAGCTTAACTTCATGATGGTAGCAGCCTTGGTGTCCGAGGATGGTCGCCTTGATAATTACGCGCTTGGTGATCTGGTAGTATCTCAACTCCAAGATCCTCTGACTCGTACGCCCGGGGTTGGGGACTTCATGGTGCTGGGCGCTCAGAACGCAATGCGCGTTTGGCTCGACCCTATTAAGCTCAACAACTATAACTTGATGCCTGGCGACGTGATTGCGGCTATTCAAGAGCAAAACGTTCAAATTTCCTCCGGCCAACTGGGTAGCCGCCCACTAGCGGGTAAAGTACAGCTGAACGCCACGGTCATTGGAAAATCCTTGCTGCGCACTCCCGAAGAATTCAAACAAATTCTTTTGAAGGTGAATGCAGATGGCTCGCAGGTAACATTAGCAGACGTCGGCGAAGTGGCCCTGGGTGCTGATGACTTCTCCATTAGCGCCATGTCGAATGGCAAACCTACTGCAGGCATTGCCCTTAGACTAGCAGCTGGGGGTAACACGCTCGACGCCGTAGCTGCTGTCAAAAAAACCCTAGATCGGATCGCACCTACGCTCCCTGCCGGCGTTAAAGTCGTCTACCCCTATGATACAGCTCCCGTTGTCAGCGAATCTATCAAGGGTGTCGTCCATACCTTGACTGAAGCGATCGTGCTCGTATTTTTGATCATGTATCTCTTCCTTCAAAATATTCGCGCCACGATAATTCCTACACTGGCAGTGCCTGTCGTACTTCTTGGCACATTTGGTGTCATGGCAGCATTTGGGTTCACGATTAACATCTTGACCATGTTTGGTCTGGTATTAGCGATTGGCCTACTAGTCGACGACGCAATTGTGGTTGTTGAGAACGTAGAGCGCATTATGGAGGAAGAAGGCCTTTCACCATTAGAAGCTACCCGCAAATCGATGGAGCAGATTTCAGGGGCATTGGTGGGCATCGGATTAGTATTGTCAGCAGTATTTATTCCGATGGCGTTCTTTGGCGGATCAACTGGGGTGATTTACCGACAGTTCTCCCTCACTATCGTCACTGCAATGGCCCTATCCGTATTCGTTGCGTTGATATTCACGCCGACACTTTGCGCAACTCTATTGAAACCTGCTCATGGACATCACGAGAAAAAAGGGTTCTTCGATTGGTTCAACCGGATGTTCGAAGAGAGTGCCAACAAGTACGAGCGCGGTATTTCTGGTGTCCTTAAAAGCCCAAAACGGTCACTCAGCGCATTCATCCTAATCGTTGCCGGCCTAGGCTTGCTGTTCCCGCTACTGCCTACCTCGTTTTTGCCGGATGAAGACCAAGGTTTCATCTTGGCTCAGGTAGAGCTACCAGCAAACAGTACGGCAGATCAGACAGACGCCGCGCTGAAGGAGGTAACATCTTATCTTCTGAATGAAGAAGGCGAAACTGTTGATTCAGTGTTTGCCGTAAATGGCTGGAATTTCGCTGGGCGTGGGCAAAACTCAGGTATGGCGTTTGTCATGCTCAAGCCTTGGGATCAACGAAAAACCACCGCAGCCGAACTCCAGGCGCGCTCAATGGCTCGCTTTAGTCAAATGAAATCAGCCGTTGCATTAGCATTCATGCCTCCCGCGATCATGGAGCTGGGCAATGCAACCGGTTTCAACTTCTTTCTGCAAGACTTCAGCGGGCAAGGCCATGAACATTTGATGAAGGCCAGGGCAACGCTATTGGAGGCGGCCTCAAAGCGGCCTGAACTCGCACTAGTAAGGCCAAATGGTAAAGGAGATGAGCCTCAGTATCAGATAACCATTGACGACCAAAAAGCCAGGGCTTTCGGAGTTACGCTCGCGGATGTAAACACCACCATGAGTGCCGCGTGGGGTTCGTCCTACGTCAACGATTTCATCGACCGTGAACGCGTTAAACGCGTATATGTTCAGGGGGTACCGACGTCACGAATCACTCCTGACGACTTTGCCAAATGGTACGTTCGAAACAAGGCCGGGGAGATGGTCTCGTTTGCCTCTTTTGCGAAAGGCTACTGGACTTATGGATCACCTAAGCTTGAAAGGTACAATGGGGCACCCGCTATCGAAATGATGGGCCAACCTGCCCCTGGTTACAGCTCAGGTGAGGCGATGAAAGCTATCGAAGAAGTAGCAGCGACGCTCCCTAAGAGCTTCAGTATCGAATGGACAGGTTTGTCATACGAAGAGCGCCTATCAGGCTCTCAGTCTGTCGCTCTCTATGTACTCTCGGTTATCGCTGTATTCTTGTGTCTGGCAGCACTGTATGAAAGCTGGTCAGTACCGTTTGCTGTGATGCTTGTCATACCACTAGGCGTAATTGGGACAGTGCTTGCCACGCTAGCTCGAGGACTCGAAAATGATGCCTTTTTCCAAATCGGGCTCCTCACTACAGTTGGCCTTTGCGCGAAGAACGCAATTCTTATCGTTGAATTTGCCAAGGAGCTCTACGAGAAAGGCGGTCGTAGCATCCGCGAGGCAGCGATCGAAGCATCACGCCTACGTTTGCGCCCGATAGTCATGACATCGTTGGCGTTCACAATGGGCGTCATCCCGCTTGCAATCTCGCACGGAGCAAGCGCAGGTAGTAAGCATGCTATTGGTACCGGTGTGATCGGCGGCATGTTAACTGCTACGTTCCTCGCGATTTTCTTCATTCCATTGTTTTATGTCGTCGTCTCTACGGCCTTCAGTAAAAACAAAAAACGAGTGGCTAGTCGGGATGAGGAGCACGCTAAATGAGCAACGTTAATACGATTTGCCGATTGGGCTTGGTGGTCTCAAGCTTGATAGCGGGCGGTTGTAACGGAACCCTTGCACCGAATTACGAAAAGCCATCCGCGAAGATCAGTGACAGCTGGAATATTGAACGAGCTCTTAATAAGCCAAACCAAAAATCCATGGCAACCGTAACTCAGTGGAGAGACTTGATAACTGATCAGAAGCTTCGCCGCGTCGTTAAAATTGCGCTCGACAACAACCAAGATCTGGTGATTGCCGCTTTAAATGTAGAACGAGCAAGAGCTCAATACCGCATTCAACGCTCTGAATTAGTACCTACGATGGGAGCTGGCTTCAATGGCACGACAGGCCGAACCCCAGCATCTGTTTCGAGCACCGGCGAGGCAGAAACTAGCCGCGTATACCAACTCGGGGTCGGGATTACGTCATGGGAGCTGGACTTCTTCGGAAAAATTCGCAGTCTTGAAAACCGGGCTATCCAGGATTACTTGTCAACTGTCGCCGCTCGTCGAAGCGCGGAGCTCGCGTTAACCTCAGAGGTCATTCATACGTACCTCCGCCTTGCGGCAGATCTAGAGCAATTGCAGGTAGCCCAAGAAACCGTACGCAGTCGTCAGGATGGATACCAACTTCAAACGGATCTCGAACAGACTGGCTCCTCCTCACAGCTGGAAACACACCAAGCCCTGGCAGAGCTCGAAACCGCACGCGACGACGAGCTCGCTTGGCACACTGCTATTTCTGCCGATGAGAACATGCTGGAACAGTTGCTAGGCCATCCTCTGCCGGCATCCCTATTACCAACAACTAACATAGAATCAATAATGGCGGGCAGCGTCATAAATGAGGGCTTACCATCGGATCTATTGCAGCATCGTCCTGACATAATCGCAGCGGAGCACTCCCTCAAAGGTGCGAATGCGAATATCGGAGCAGCTAGAGCTGCCTACTTCCCGAGCATCAGCCTTACAGCTGGCGTGGGGAGAGCTAGCGATTCCTTAGGCACTTTATTCTCGGGCTCCAACCGATCGTGGTCGTTCATGCCCCAAATCAACGTGCCGATATTCACCGGAGGTGCACTCGACGCCTCCCTGCAGGTCGCAGAAACTAATAGAGAGTTGGCTGTTGCGCAGTATCAAAAAACGATTCAGGTAGCGTTCAGAGAGGTTAAAGACGCGTTAGCTATCCGCGCCAATATTGATGATCGCCTGGAAACCCAGACCGTTCGACTTCAAGCAGCAGAAAACGCCTTTACTCTGGTTCAGCAGCGCTACGACACCGGAATATCGCGCTATCTAGATGTGCTCGACACACAGCGAACGCTGTACACCGCTCAACAAAGCCTGATCGCACTGCGCCTGCAAAAATTCGAAAATCAGGTGACCTTGTTTAAGGCCTTAGGCGGTGAATGGGACGCACCGCTCGCATCTGGAGTCGCTGCAAACCATTAATGACCGAGGGAGGTGGCAACCCGCCTCCCCTCTTTGCCTGTACGCTTCGAACCGCCGAGTAATCTCCGTACAAATAGATCTTCGTGTCCACTGGAACATAGCTTCAAAGTGATGAGCAAGAGGCTTTGGCGCTGGGACAGCAAATGGTTGCGAATATTGAACGAGTGCGTTCTCGACGGCTATCCTCTCACGGCGTACCGTTACTACGCGAGCACCGTTGCCAAGGGCAATCTGATAGTTGCCGATGCCATTGGTGTTTAGCAGCGTTTCTATCGACATTTTGCCGAGTATGCCATGTCACGCGGCTTCGAACGACCCAAGCGATTCGGGCATGTCGAGAAGCTCATATTCGAAGATTGTGGGAATCCGCAGGTGATCAATATTTGAGCGATTGCGCGCCCTACCAAGCGCATCCTTATCATGGTCGATCCCTACGACTTCACCAGTCATCCCAACTATGCCACTCAGGAGAAAGGCGACGTCACCCGAATCGCAGCCGGTATCTAATACACGCATCCCGTTAGCAATGCCTGCGTCAATGAGAAGCTGAGTTGCAAAATCAATTCTAGCAGTCGTTATTCATTTTGCTCCTTGAATTTCCTGCATATATTGAAGCAAGCACACCAATCAACGCAACGAATATCTCAGCTTATTACTTTACACTACCAAGCGTTGACTCACCGCCACCTTCACCTAACTTCAAATATACGTCTCTCCGGGAAGACACACCCACTACCACCTTCCCCACACGCTTATTATCAGAGATGACGCGCTCGTTTCGTGGAGGATAACCGAAGCACTCACGATAACACTTTGTAAAGTGTGGTGTAGAGACAAAACCGACAACCGAAGCAACCTCAACTATTGATATATTTGTTTGCCTCAACAATTGACGAGCACGAATCAATCGTAGTCTTAGATAGTAACGAGATGGAGAGCAACCCAAGTATTTCTGAAAAATCCGCTCCAGCTGACGGCGAGACACTGATACATATTCAGCTAACTCATCTAAATCAATTAGCTCCTCTGTATTAGACTCCATCAACGCAACTATTTCTTGCAGCTTAGGCTGATTAGCACCAAGTATATGCTTCAATGGAACACGTTGATGATCATGTTCATTCCGAATCCGCTCATAGACGAACATCTCGGAAATCGCAGCGGAAAGCTCACGACCATGATCTCGGGTTATTAAGTGCAACATCATATCTAGAGGTGCAGTACCACCAGAGCAGGTTATTCTATTTCGATCCAGGGTAAAAAGTTTGGTACTCAAATTAACATGAGGAAAAGCTTCTTGCATACCAGCTAAGCATTCCCAATGCACGCTGCAATCAAAACCATCCAGCAACCCTGCACACGCTAGAGCCCAGCTACCCGTGCATACCGCACCGATACGCTGGGATCTGCGAGTTTGCGAACGGAGCCACATGATATGATCTCTCGTAACAGTACGCTGTATCCCAACTCCCCCGCATACTATCACCGTATCCATCATCGGTGCATTGCTAACGCCAGTGTCTGGAGTAATTTGAAGTCCATCACTGGCCCATACTTGTCCACCATCGGCACTAAGGGTACTCCAACGATACAATTCCCTACCAGATAGTTGATTCGCCATACGCAGAGGCTCAACAGCAGACGCAAGAGATATCAGAGTAAAATTTTCAAGCAAGAGAAAACCGACGGACTGCATAGGTTCGGAATGCGTAAATTCTCGATAGCCAGTGGATGACATACTAGTACCTCACTACGTCAAGTGTTACCAGCTTAGACACTGTTCTATTTATTATCTCTGCTAGAGCACTAAGCGCTCTAAAACCAATCCGCATCACTGGCAAAATATGACTGCGCAACAAAACTAATCATGGGCGCTAGCCAGCGCCCTTGATAGTCAATTTCAGTCAAGCTACCGCTTTCACCATGTCTTCGATAACTTTCTTCGCATCACCGAACACCATCATGGTCTTGTCCAGGTGGAACAACTCGTTGTCCAGACCGGCATAACCGCTGGCCATCGAGCGTTTGTTGACGATGATGGTCTTGGCCTTGAACGCCTCGAGGATCGGCATGCCGGCGATCGGCGATTTCGGATCGTTCTTCGCCGCCGGGTTGACCACGTCGTTGGCGCCCAGCACCAGCACCACGTCGGCCTGGCCGAATTCGGCGTTGATGTCTTCCATCTCGAACACCTGGTCGTACGGTACTTCGGCCTCGGCCAGCAGCACGTTCATGTGCCCGGGCATACGCCCCGCCACCGGGTGGATCGCGTACTTAACGGTCACACCGTTGTGAGTCAGCTTCTCGGTCAACTCCTTCAGCGCATGCTGGGCGCGAGCTACTGCCAGGCCGTAGCCCGGGACTATGATCACGCTGTCTGCGTTGCTCAGCAGGAAGGTCGCGTCATCTGCCGATCCGGACTTCACCGGGCGCTTCTCTTGCGAGCCTTGCGCCGCGCCGGCACCGGTATCGCCGCCGAAACCGCCGAGGATGACGTTGAAGAACGACCGGTTCATGGCCTTGCACATGATGTACGAGAGGATCGCACCCGACGAACCCACCAGCGAGCCGGCGATGATCAGCATCGAGTTGTTCAGCGAGAAGCCGATACCGGCTGCGGCCCAGCCCGAGTAGCTGTTAAGCATCGACACCACCACCGGCATGTCGGCGCCGCCAATTGGGATGATGATCAGCACGCCCATGACGAAGGCCAAGGCCAGCATTAGAGCGAAAGCGCTGTAGTGGCCGGTGAAGGTGAACAGCAGGCCCAGGGCAATGGTGGTCAGGCCCAAGATCAGGTTCAGCTTGTGCTGGCCGGCGAACTGTACCGGTGCGCCTTGGAACAGGCGGAACTTGTACTTGCCCGACAGTTTGCCGAAGGCGATCACGGAACCGGAGAAGGTGATGGCACCGATCGCCGCGCCAAGGAACAGCTCAAGGCGATTACCAGTGGGGATCGGATCGCTGATAGCGGTGACGATGCCCATCGACTGCGGCTCCAGTACGGCGGCGATGGCAATGAACACCGCGGCCAGGCCGATCATGCTGTGCATGAAGGCGACCAGTTCCGGCATCTTGGTCATCTCGACGTGCTTGGCCATCATCGAACCGGCGGTACCGCCGACCAGCAGGCCGACGATCACGTAGCCGATGCCGTCGGTAGCTAGCTCGGTACCAAGCTTATAGATGAGGCCGATCGTTGTGAGGATCGCCAGCCCCATGCCGATCATGCCGAACAGGTTGCCGCGCCGCGAAGTGGTCGGGTGCGACAGGCCTTTGAGTGCCTGGATGAAACACATCGAGGCGACGAGGTAGAGGAGCGTTACCAGATTCATGCTCATGCTAATTATTGCGCCTCGCTCTTGGTTTTCTTTTTGAACATCTCAAGCATGCGGCGTGTGACTAAGAAGCCGCCGAACACGTTGACCGCTGCCAGGGCCACCGCCAGGGTGCCCATCAGCTTGCCCGCAGTGGTCACGGTCAGGGCCGCAGCCAGCATGGCGCCGACGATGACGATCGCCGAAATGGCGTTGGTGACCGCCATCAGCGGCGTGTGCAGTGCCGGGGTGACGTTCCACACCACGTGGTAACCCACATAGATGGCCAGCACGAAGATGATCAGGTTGTAGATGCCGTGCGAAATCAGCATGTCTTCCATTGTCGTGCTCCTTAGCCGTTCTTGCGGACGACCTGGCCGTCGCGGCACATCAGGCAGGCCGCGACGATGTCGTCTTCGAGGTTGATGACCAGTGCGCCGTCCTTGTCGAACAGCAGCTTCATGAAGTCCAACAGGTTGCGTGCATACAGCGCCGAGGCATCGGCGCCCAGCTGGGCCGGCAGGTTGGTCGGGCCGACGATGGTCACGCCGTTTGCCTGCACCACCTGGTCGGCGACCGTCAGCGGGCAGTTGCCGCCCTGGGCTGCGGCGAGGTCGATAACCACCGAGCCGGGCTTCATCTGTGCCACGGTTTCTGCGCTGAGCAGGGTCGGCGCCTTGCGCCCGGGGATCAGAGCGGTGGTAATGACGATATCGGCCTGTTTGGCCCGCTCATGTATGGCTTGGGCCTGGCGCTGCATCCAGCTGGCCGGCATTGGCCGAGCATAGCCGCCTACGCCTTGGGCGCATTCACGCTCTTCATCGGTCTCGTACGGCACATCGATGAACTTGGCGCCGAGCGACTCGATCTGCTCCTTCACCGCCGGGCGTACATCGGACGCCTCGATCACCGCGCCCAGGCGCTTGGCCGTGGCAATCGCCTGCAGGCCGGCAACGCCTGCACCCAGGATCAACACGCGCGCGGCCTTAACGGTACCGGCGGCGGTCATCAGCATGGGCATGAAGCGTGGGTAGTGATGGGCGGCCAGCAACACAGCCTTGTAGCCGGCGATGTTGGCCTGCGACGACAATACGTCAAGGCTCTGCGCCCGCGAGGTGCGCGGCGCGGCTTCCAGGGCGAAGGCGGTGATGCCGCGTACTGCCATTTTTCCTATCATGAGGTCATCGAAAGGATTGAGCATACCCACAAGTAAGCTTCCCTCACTTATAAAACTCTGCTCCTCATCCGTTGGCGGATGTACTTTTAGTATGACTTCACAGCCGTATGCATCGCTCATAGTGCCTATCGATGCCCCGCATTCCTTGTACGCTGAATCTGGAATTGCAGCACATAGCCCAGCTCCTGACTCAACAATTACCTGATGCCCCTGGAGCAAATATTTTTTTATCGTATCAACAGTTGCAGAAACGCGCGTTTCGCCCGCCAGGGTTTCTTTCGGGATACCAATTCGCAAGGCAATATCCTCACACTCGATGGCGCTACGTATCAATCTCACATCATAGCGCACTCTTATATTTGAAGTTCAGGCTTAGGCTTGCCCGACACGCTGAAATGGAAGGATCTGAGCTGATTCCTGCGGAGCAAGAGTGCCGTCAAGGATAATTTCCGAATGGGCTAACCGAGCTTGGCGCTCCGGTGAGATATCACACAGCCAATTTACGGGGCCATTTAAAACCACCTCTCCAGTGTATGGTCGGATCATAAAATTAGATATCCGAATATCAATATCACAAGAAGTTGTCGTTACATACTTAAATAAAAGCTTTCTCAACGCCTGGGTGCATCGCATCGTCCGAGGATAGATCGGAACATGGTTGAGTCTCGCTAGCAACTTACATTTCTCGCTAAAGGTAGAGTAAATCACCCCTTCTGTAACGCCAGTGAGAATACGTAGTAGATCTTGAACTTCACGAAAGGCTGCAGGGGAACTCGAAAGCGGATGCAATAGTTCCAACTCAGCCAGCCAAAGGTAGTCAGGATAAAAAGCGTCATCTTGATACAGCGCAACAGCACCGAAATCCCTATGTATTCTGGCCACTCCATCTACTGAGTGCTGCTTCGCTTTAACCGAATAATCATGTCCTGCATTGTCTATGGAAAGATGGAATACGGTGTCTGCTTCACTACCCTCAAAAACGAGACTGAAGCTTCCACTACCCAGCAATTTCTTACCCTGCAATAAAGAGGAACTCCTGAGATTCCTAAAGGCTTCCCCCGAAAATATTTGATACTCAACACTATTCATGACCCCTCCGTGCCACAAGGTTCCATATAGATATTAATTATGAACTTTAATATTTAGCCTTCGATCAACGCGCTGGCGTGATGGCGCAAATGATCCTCAATAAACGACGCGACGAAATAATAACTATGATCATAGCCATGATGGATACGAATACTAGCCACATGGCCAGAACGCGACGCTATAGAAGATAACGACCCGGGTTTGAGCTGGCTATGCAAAAACTCGTCCTCAGCTCCCTGATCTATCAACAAAGGCAACCGTTCTTGAGCATTTGACATCAATTCGCAGGTATCCCACTCCCGCCACTTCTGGATATTGTCACCCAACATCTGACTGAAAGCCTTATGCCCCCAGGGCGTTTTAACAGGATTGGTTATGGGCGAAAATGCGGAAACCGAAAGATAACGACCAGGATTTCGCAGCGCGCAAATCAGAGCGCCGTGACCGCCCATGGAATGTCCGCTGATGCCCCGCTTATCTGACACAAGGAAATTGGCTTCGATAAGCGCAGGTAGCTCCTCTACAATATAGTCATGCATCTGATAGTTTTTTGCCCAAGGCTCTTCAGTAGCATTGATGTAAAAACCGGCACCATGCCCAAAATCCCAAGACTTATCTACATCATCGGGTACATGCTCTCCCCGAGGACTGGTATCCGGTGCAACAATAGCCATGCCTAACTCAGCCGCCAGTCGATGTGCGCCAGCTTTTTGCATGAAATTCTCGTCAGTGCACGTCAGGCCGGAAAGCCAATAAAGCACCGGAACGCTTGGCCTCGATTCCATATTGGGGGGCAGGTAAATACCGAAGGTCATTTCGCAACCAAGCACTTGGGATTGATGCTTGAACCGGTTATACGAACCATCAAAACTTCTTTGTGACGAAATCTTGGTAATGCTCATCATCGTAGTCCTATTAGTAGTTACAGAGTAAAGTCGGGTGTCTGAGTAGAATTCTCAAACACCCTTTAGGCTAAGCGCTGACTGGCTTCTCTGAGCTTTCGG
Organism: Pseudomonas sp. S36; assembly: GCF_016647875.1. NCBI lineage: Bacteria > Pseudomonadati > Pseudomonadota > Gammaproteobacteria > Pseudomonadales > Pseudomonadaceae > Pseudomonas > Pseudomonas sp. S36. The sequence continues at coordinate 139,108 of NZ_JACVVG010000003.1, forward strand.
ATGCTGACGAGGTGGGGAAGACACCTGACATAACAGTGAACCCTGGAAGACGCTTGACACGATCTACCCAGCGACGGATCGCCGGGTAGTCCTCAAGTGATACCCCCCCCTCATCAGCCAATACGATATAAGGGAAGCATGCGATATCGGCAATCGTCGGATGCAACGAACTGCAGATGTACTGTAGCCCCTTCAGATCGCGGAACCAGAGATGTTCATCTAAAATTTTGAGCAGTTGATGAGCGCGATCGCGACAGGACTGAACATCGAACTCGAAGAAAAAAAGATCATGAAGTCGAGCTGCTGAAATAGTGCTGGTTAGACTGTCAGCAAAGGCGATCCACATTTGCACTTCGGCCATGAGATCAGGGCGCGCGATCGGGTACCAGTATCCAGTCTTGTCATATTGAGTAGCTAAATAAACCAAGATAGCTTGGGCATCACGCAGGACTAAATCACCGTCAGTAAGCGCGGGAAGTTGGCCAAGTGGATTAATTTTGAGAAATTTCTCCGACTTATGCTCACGGGAAGGATAAAATTCCACCGGTTCAATCTTGTACTCCAGCTTGAGGATCGACAAAAAAAGTCTCACCTTGTAGCAGTTTCCGGAAAGCTCATAGTCATAGAGTGTGATCACGATTGAGGCCTCACAGGTCGAGAACAATTTTCTTGGATTTGCAGCGCGAAACACACGGCATTATCCACTTGCCACTTTCCCTTTCTTTTTTGGAAAGATAGGTATCGTGGTGTTCGAGATCGCCAGAAAGAACCGCAGTTATGCAGGTGCCGCAGACACCCTGCTCGCAAGAAGCCTCAATCTGCACGTTATTTTCCAAGCACGCCTGTAGCAGCGTCGAGCCAGCAGGCACAATGAAACTTTGACCAGACTTACTCAATTCAACTTCGTACTCTTCGTCTGAAACAGGAGCGTCATTCTTCTTACTGAAGAACTCGAATCTAATTGATTCTTCACTTACGCCATGGGCAATTGCCACCGACGACACAGTTTCTATCATAGGTTGCGGGCCACAAGTGTAGATATCAATGCTTTGAGGCTCATGCTCCCACATGATATCAGCAAGTTTTTCTTTGGTCTCCTCAGGCCCAAGACCAAAGTGCAGGTTCAAATTCTCGCCCAATGCGTTCAGTCGTTCCAGGAAAGGTACGTACTCTTCACCTCGGGCGAAATAATGGATCTCAAATGGCGTACCTTGCTCATCGAGCGCTTGAGCCATACAGAGGATTGGAGTAATACCAATGCCGCCCGCCACAAGGATAGGACGCTTACCCGTCTCTACGAAAGGGAAGCCATTACGAGGCAGCGTTACTTTCAACTGGGTACCGACCTTTACCTGTTCATGCATCGACTTCGAACCACCACGCGACTGTAGTTCTTTTTTAATGCCAATGATGAAAGATTCTTGCTCCCAAGGTGCATTCACCAATGAGTACTGCCGGATACATCCTTCAGGCGTGGTGATGCTGATGTGCATACCAGCAGTGAACGTGGGTAACGGATGTCCAATAGGCTTGAGCCAATACGAGCAGATGTCACTCGTTTCCTGCGATCGGGTTACAACTTCGCAAATATATTCGGCAGGTGGTGCTTTAGTAAGATTTTCTGTCACTAACTCAACGTTGTCGACAGTCTGATCACTAATATCATTGATGTGAATCAAATTCGAAGTCGCCGCCTCTGATAGTCGACGGATCGCGCTCATAGCGAATGCGAAACTCTTCTGGAGCTCATAACCTGAACGACCTGGTGTTAATGCTTGAGCATGAACGAGAGTCTTGGTGACGGTTGCCCGTTGCAGATAGAGGTGGATTGCAAGCGCGCCAACCTTCGTGACGATTATCGCTCGGTCGTGATGCATGGTTTTGAGATGCAAATCATCGACATCAGTCACACCAAAAACATCAACGAATGCTGACAAGTTAGCTCGCAAGACACTGATCAGATAATCACTGTCGGTGCCAATAACGGTAGTGTGAAGATTAGTTTTTACAGCATTGACCAATTGCGCATCATCGAGGATGGAGATTGGCTCTCCCTCAGGCTGGCCCAATGACGTCCAAACCAGCCCATGCTTCTCGCGCGCAGGAAATGTATTCACACGAGCTTTGCTTGGCTCAGTGGCATCTCGATGAGCTGGAACAAATGTACACCCACCTGTCCCAGTTTCATAAGTCCAACCGTGATACTGGCAGCGGACTTCGGTGCCAGTATTTGCTCCCAAAGTCAGTCGAAGGCCCCGGTGAGGACAACGGTTTTCCCAAACGTTGATATTTCCGTTGTCGTCTCGCCAAACCGCCATCTCTTGTCCCATGAGCGTCGCATGATACACGTGACGCATGGGTAGATCTTCAGGAGTAGCGATGGGGAACCACTGGTTCAAGTCAATTTTATTCACGGCGCTTACCTCTTTATTGATTCTTGTTATTCAGTCCCGCAGGGTTCCGTACTGCACGCCTTTCTCACGCATCCATCGACGATAAGCGGTCGCTAAAACGTCAGCGCGAACTGGACTTTCCCGACTAGCAGCCAAAGGGAGACGCTTGGGTACCTGGTTAATCAGGATCATCAGGTCTTGGCCAAAGATCGTTTGTTGGAAATGTCGAAGCTGCTGATCCGAGTTAACCTCATCGACGTAACACATGATGGTGTGAGCTATGCACCAATCTTCATCGACAGGCTGGATAAAGAGCCCCAAAGCATCCCAACGATCCGGCTGTGGGGGACAAGTTTTATAAAGAATTGCTGAATATGGCCGAGTAACTCTGTAAATGTACTGCATATCAATAGGCTCTACCGCTGTAGCAGAACCCTTGGGCTGAGGAAATCGACATTCTGTCGCGAATATCTCATCTCTCTCTTCATCGTGGTGAACCTTGTAAGGTTCAACCTCGGTCAACGGCTCAGCTCCCAGAATATCGGTATGCACAAATGGGAAGTGCGCCATATCCAGAAAATTCTCGATGGCACGCAGACCGGACACATTGACACGTACAGAACCCGCACTGACAATACGGCGATCCGCCTCGTTGAATTCCGGAATGTCAAACATTTCCGTGGGCTGCTCGGCAAATGACAACCAGAGAACTCCATAAATTTCCCTGGCGTGGATGCGGGACACGGATTCTGCACTTTGCTCCCATAAGGCGTTCACACCCTCAACGCTTTTTACGTAGCTGACAGTTCGCCCGAGCAATCGGCAACGGTAGCGCTTTTCCAGAGCCACATCATCCAAAGCAGCGACTGGATGCCAATCATTAAAGATTACTTCATCGGAAGACATTTTGGCACCTTTGGTTTTTCACATTGCTCATCTGGTATACCAGGTTATAGCTCGAGAATTGACTGGAAACGAGATCCAGGATCTCTACAATTCCCGAGCAAGTAGACTAAACAGTGATGACTTGGCCCTTGGCAAAATACAAGGGGGTGATCAAACCTGATTCCGATATTGGTTTACGAAATCGTTACCCTGTTCGTTTTTGGCAAGGTGGATAGCCATGCGCTCCGCATAGAGCTCTCGAACAAACTGAGCGACCAAGCAGCTGTCAGCATACATATCGTACTTCCAGCCAGTGCCGTAAGCCGCAAGGTTAATATTGTCGATAGTCATCAAACGGAGACTAGAGTTTTCCTCGGCAATATAGCTATCTATGACTTTCCGAATCAACTCTTTGGTTGGAGCAAGTTTATGAGCGTGCCAAAAATCTGTGTGCCATTCGCCTGATTTTGGATTGCTGAACGGGTATTGGATTGAGCGACCTGGTCGATCATAGCCTAGGCCATCCCATGGGCCAGTTTCACCTGCCCACCAGTTACGTGGCCCATTGGGCGCTGCTGGCCGCACTTGGGCCCAATGCACAGTATTACGAGCAAGCCATTCGTCCGCGTAGCTGTCGTCATTAAATGGATCAAGTCTACGGGTGCCTTCCTGATCACCGCGTAACTGGGCAACGGCGATCTCCACCTCATTCTCAACCTTAAAAATGCAATGGCTATAATCCATACAGATATTGAATGGTATTCCATGACGTTCGACCATATCCGCAACTTTTGCAACTCGCCGCGGGTCTTCCGACCACATATCGACATGATTCTCAAAAGTAATAATTACTCCTCTTTTTTCAGCGTATTCATACGCATTCAGATAAGAGATCGCAACCTCTTCATCAGTAATATAATGCCCATCGGCGTGTTTCGCCCAGACCATCAAATTATGATATTTCGCTCCAACTGCGATCGTCTGATCAATATTCTCGCGGATTCGTTGTTCATCTGCACCCAAGGTATACGTCCAGCTCCCGCTATAGACTGGCAGCGAGTAAGTCTGGCTTGCTTTAATATACTCGTCTAATTCAGAAGTACCCACTGGAATCCGATCTACGAAGTCCCAGAGCCCCGACTCCTTCTGGAGCCGGAACTGCTCCATGATGGGAAGCTCTTTGTCAGATACAGGCTTATGAATGGACGAAGGTTGAACCCCACGACCTGCACAGCCAAGCAAGAACATCTTTTTCATTATTCTTCTCTCTTAGGGTTGGTGTGAAATCAGACTTCAGCTTCTTTCGCAGCAGTTAACAGTGAGTTCTTTGTCTCCTCCGCACTACCGAAACCATTGAAGAAGACATTCAAAACAACAGCGCAGATGGCTGTCAGGAGCACTGGGCTTTCAAGAATTGGAGCCATATCTTTAGGCAGCTTGGCAAAGAACTGGGGCGAAACCACAGGAATCATTCCTATCGCCACACTGATTGCTACAACATATAGGTTTTTATTATCAGCGAAGCTAACCCGCGAAAGAACCTTTATACCGCTCGCAGCTACCATGCCAAACATTACTAAACCTGCACCCCCGAGCACGTACGGCGGAATGGACGCAATTATCATCGCAACCTTAGGAAACAGCGCCAGAAGCACTAAAAAGAATCCAGCCAGGGCACACACCCACCTGCTTTTCACGCCAGTTATACTGATTAAGCCAATGTTCTGAGCATATGAGGTATAGGGAAATGTATTAAATACACCCCCCAGCATTGTACCAACACCATCTGCTCTGAAGCCCCTAACGAGTTCCTTTTCCCCTACCGGCTTATCGACGACCTCTCCTAGCGCCAGGAACATGCCGGTAGATTCGATAAATGTGACCAACATAACGATGCACATTGCAACAATAGGCCACAGGCTAAACTGCGGGACACCGAAGTGAAAAGGCACAACGATCCCGAACCATGGAGCCCGACTTACGTCGCTAAAATCGATCTGTCCAGCACTTAAGGCCAAAAGAAAGCCGAACATCATACCAAGCAGAATCGAAATGTTGGATAAGAACCCTCTAGCGAATCTAACAATGATTAAAATTGCTACTAAGACTGCAGCAGCTATCGACAAATATAAAGGATTTCCGAAATCTGGATTCCCATATCCACCCGCAGACCAACTGGCCGCTACCACCATCAGCGACAAACCTACAGCTAAGATCTCCGTTCCTGTCACAACAGGTGGAAAAAATCGGATTAATTTTCCAATAAAGGGTGCTACCAGGAACCCAAATAGACCGGCAGCTATGGTCGCCCCAAAGATTTGCAGCAGACCTGCCTGGGGATCGGTACCAATTGCAACCAAGGGCCCGATAGCTGTAAAGGTAACACCCATCATTACAGGTAGTCGGATGCCAACATTCCCGAACCCGATGCACTGAATCAGCGTTGCAATACCGCACGCGAATAGATCAGCATTAATCAAGAAGGCCACTTGGTCTTTAGGCAACTTAAGTGCCGCGCCCAAAATCAGCGGTACAGCGACAGCACCTGCATACATCACAAGCACATGTTGCCACCCCATGAACATGACCTTATAAACGTTTGTTTTTTTCCGCAGGGCAAGAGATTGCATGAGCATCACCCAAGCTAATAATTATAATGTCTCGCGTTCTGGCTTCTGCCTATGCACGAGGAAAGTGTCGCACCATCGGCGCGACACGTAATACTTTGTATTACTGCTCTTCTTCAATAACCGTTGTCAAAACCGAGCTGCGAAACGCTTCACGCCCTTCAACTGCAGCAACAGACAATTCCTTATGCCATTTGCGGAACTGGATAGAAACCTTATCAGTAGCCACAGAGACCTCAGACGTTTGAATCTCCAGAGGCCATTGAGACTCAATTACCGGCTGATCCTCATCCAGCACCCGCTTCTGGAAAGCCAGGTGCATGTGATCTGGCTGATTGTCTTTCTCGCGAACTATGATCATGAAATTGCGGCAGGTTGTGGCATCAACCGGGCTGGCGGTAGTCCACAAGATGAAACGCGAGTCATCTTTCCACAATTTGATTTCGAGGTTTACGGAATAAGGCATGGTGCAGCGGTAGGTGAAATCCCCCATAGGCGCTTCAGGGGGTATACCTTTCATTTCTCGCGGTGGCGCGAGATTGAACTGCATTTCCCCACCAACTCGGTTTACATATACCGTAGGATGACTAGCGAAAAATGGATCGTACAGAGTACCTGGATGAACAAACGCAAAATGGGAAAAGTCAGTAAAGTTCTCCCAACGTCGCTCAGCAACAGTATTCCAAATGTACGAATCTGCAACTATCACTTGCATATCAGGGTTTTCGTAGTCACTCAGATAGGGAATCTGAGTACAGTCAAAGCTATTGTCTAGTCGAACCCAGACAATGCCGTATCTTACTTCACAATCGTAGGAAGATATTTTGGCACGAGGAGAAATACTCTTATCTGGGCAAGCAGGAATGAGCTTACAAGCGCCCTCTTGATCATAACGCCAGCCGTGATAAGGGCACTCCAAATAATCTGTCCCAGCATGGCTACAGACTCGCCCTATAGATAGCTGGGCCGATCTATGTGCACATCGGTCAGCCGCAGCAACAATATTCGAGTTCAGCCTGGCGATCACCAACCGTTCTCCTAGCAAGGTAACGCCCATAGGGCCATGCCCGCTAGGGTTAGCACGCTCGAACTCGTTCAGGGTGCATACGGGATGCCAGAAGTGACGGAGGTAGGTTTTGTCGTCCAAGAGAGGCTTGAGTTGTTGGTTCACGTGTGGAGTCCTCAGGGCTAGCGATTGCCAATGTTATTTTTGTGTGCCAAAAAACCTGTCAGGCTTCCCAGATCGCCTATCTGGTATACCAGTTTAGCCGGTTTTTTACGACGGATAGTTTTTTTGTATCCGCTTGCAGGTACGTGGTTGAGCCAAAAACAGGGCAGATTCCGTGCCAGATCGATCCATCGGAGGTGTGCTTACTCTGTTATCCTATTGTTTAATAATGCATTTTTCTGACCTAAGGGTCAGAATAACTCACGAATCTGTATACAATGCGTTCAATTTTTGTGTACGGCGCGTGTTTCAAACGGTGACACAGTTGGTGTCGTGTTACATTTTGGTGCTATGTTCGCAACCCGTGCACGCCCAACGAACGAGAGGGCTAAGGTAGATCATGCTGACCCAGACAATTGTCGCCGCTATTTCAGACGCCATTTATCACCGCCGACTGCCCCCAGGGACAAAGCTGAACGAGCGTGAGATCGCTGAGCTTTTTAACGTAAGCCGCACCGTTGTGCGCCAAGCGTTGATCCGCCTATCCCAGGACAAGCTTGTCGAAATTTCGCCTAAGCGCTCGACCAGCGTTTGGTGCCCAACCTTCGATGATGCCTTTGAGCTTTATCAAATGCTGCTTGTGCTAGAGAGTGGTGTCATCGATCAGCTCATCCAATGCATTACAAGTCAGCAGCTCGACGAGCTGCGTGTCCATACGCATAAAGAGCACACCGCGCACCAATGCGGGCTTGCTGATGAAGGAGACAAGCTAGGCCGAGGATTTCACTCGTTGCTGATTTCCTTTCTGGGTAATAACACAATCGATCAGATTCATGCGCAGCTGCGCCGGCGGGAAGCATTGATCAATGCTCTATACCGTGTAGGTTTTGACTACTGCAAACTGCGTAATGAGCATGCCGAGCTTGTTGGCTGTTTAGAGCGTAAAGATGCTGTTGCGGCTAAAGAACTACTGGCATCCCATTATAACCTAGTGATCAAAGGGTATAAGTTCGACGCCGCGCGCTCGCCTGACGTAAATCTTAAGTTTGCACTTCAGATCTAATGCGGGGGCTACGCCCCCGCATAAGCACATTAAAAGTGATACTTGATCATTGCGCTGGTGACGCTCTGGTCAGTTTTATACTGCGCCGTGTTCTCTATCCCATACTTGTTAGACCAGTAGTCATACTCCACTCCGACATAGAGCTTCTTCGGCGCCCCCCACAGCAACTTCCCGATATCGTATTTGACTTGAGGATTGAAGTGAAAGTTGTGCTTTAGCCCGTACTTATCACCTATCACCCAGTCGATATAACCATCGACTAAAATATCGCTTCTTCCTACAGGTATCGTATACGACCAAACGGGTGTGACCTGCCAACCACCCATCCCCTCCCCGCCTTCCGGCTTCCGGTAGTAGAAGTTCAGCATGAAATAATCAAACCCAGGGATAGATAAGTCGAAGCCTGGCCCTATAAGATAGTTAACTTGATCATCGCGACCTTTGCTTCGATTATTATCCCATTCAATCGTCGTCGCAATTAAGACATCCTTCACAATACCCCAACTAAATGAGTTGCCCGTCATTTTGGATAGAGAGAACCGGGGAGAGTATTCAGAATAAATTCCGTGATGACCGTCATAGTCAGTTTGTGAGCCGGGATACCAGTAATTATCAATGAAGAAGAAGAAGTCCCCCCACGCCCAGCCACTGGTATGCTCGAATGTTATGATTTGCATTCGCCTCGGATCTACCTTGAAATCCTTCCCATACTGATAGCTGACGCTCTCTTGATGCCAAAGCAGCATATCTCCAGCGTAAGCTGAGGGTGTCAACACGGTCGCAGCCAAAATTCCCAAACATTTTTTTGTTGATTTCACTCGACGAGCTCCTCATCACCTGACCTACGAGTCAGGTTCAGCTGAGAGCAAAAATTACGCCAAACGCTTTAGTCAAGATTCGTTAGCTATACATCTAAAATTGTATACATCTTAAGTCTGTTACTCAGGGGAACACAATTCCCTGCATTAGCGAATAAAATTTGAATTTTGATACTTAGCGTCGTTACTTACGGCGCTATTTGATCAATTACACCTACAGAAAAGTCATTAAAAAGGATGGCTTTGGTACTTTATATTCCACAATGCTTTTTAATAAGAGGCTATGAATGCCCGAAAAATGTGCACGCTTCGTACTAAACGTAACGCATTGGTGCAACGTAAACGTCTCAATGTTTCCTTCCCCTACCTTTTAATGAGCTCCAGATTGCTACTAGTCGAGGCAAATTACTTAGTTAAAGCTCTAATTCAGACCTGCTTATCAAGAAGCATTCTCCCCGCCAGCACTGCTGGGAGTTGACAGCATTCCAAAAAATGCTCTACCTTTTCTGGTGTACCAGATCTTAGATCTGACGTACCAGCCATACGAATGGTGTCAACACATAAATAGAGTGTGTTTAACCTTTCTGTGAGTAGAAGTAGGAGACATGGCAACCCGATCGTGGGGAGCTGCTAACAAAATAACGTCATCCACAAAGGCTACATACATGGAACAGGCAATCATTAATAATGACCGTGAATATCTCCGCCACTTTTGGCATCCCGTTTGTACCGTAACGGAACTGGAGAAAGCTCACCCCTCGAGTCTTGGGCCAATGGCCGTTACGCTTCTCAGTGAGCAGTTGGTAGTGGCAAAGCTAGGTGGTGAGTATGTTGCTATGCACGATCGGTGTGCGCATCGATCCGCGAAGCTCTCGTTGGGTACAATTGCGAACGACCGCCTTCAATGCCCGTATCATGGATGGCAGTACGACAGCGAGGGCGCTTGCAAACTGGTGCCGGCTTGTCCCAATAGCCCAATTCCAAACCGAGCAAAAGTGCAGCGATTCGATTGTGAAGAGCGCTATGGTCTGATTTGGGTCAGATTAGACTCAAGCTACGCATGCACTGAAATTCCTTATTTCAGTGCTGCAAGTGATCCCAGGTTGCGAATCGTTATCCAAGAACCTTATTGGTGGAACGCAACAGCGGAGCGCCGCTGGGAAAATTTCACTGACTTCTCACACTTCGCTTTTATTCATCCAGGCACGCTGTTTGACCCAAATAATGCCGAGCCTCCAATCGTCCCAATGGACAGATTCAACGGTCAGTTCCGCTTCATTTATGATACACCTGAGGACATGGCCGTCCCGAACCAGGCGCCCATCGGCTCGTTTTCCTATACCTGCAGCATGCCATTCGCTATCAACCTGGAAGTAGCGAAATACTCAAGTAAATCACTGCATGTCCTGTTTAACGTTTCGTGCCCAATAGACGATACTACGACCAAGAACTTCCTGTTATTTGCGAGGGAGCAAGCTGACGATTCTGATTATCTGCACATTGCCTTTAATGACCTGGTCTTCGCCGAAGACAAACCAGTGATTGAGTCTCAATGGCCCAAGGATGCTCCTGCTGACGAAGTCTCAGTAGTAGCTGACAAGGTGTCTATCCAGTACAGGAAATGGCTTCGCGAGCTGAAGGAAGCTCACAAGGAAGGGGCTCAAGCCTTCCGAAGCGCTCTTCTAGATCCAGTAATCGAAAGTGATCGTAGTTACACATAGCTGGCTAAAATAAGGTGGCGCATAGCGCCACCTTATTTTTTGCAAAAAAAGACGGCCTCCTAAGAGGCCGTAAAACTCGCTACGTCCAAATCTTTAAGGCTTCTTAAATGAGTACACAGCCAGTTTATTACCGTCTAGGTCGCGTACGTAAGCGGCATAAGCATTTTCAGCCCAACCGCGCTCACCTGGCTTGCCTTCATCCTTGCCACCTAACTCTAGAGCTCTAGCATGGAAGGCATCGATTGCCGCTCGACTTGGAGCTTCGAAGCTTATAGTCACTCCGTTGCCAACAGTCGCCGGCTGACCATTCGCGGGTTTAAGCACAAAAAACGAAGGATTATCAACGCCCCAAATCGACCCATTGTCTCCGAGATCAGCCAGACGTTGGAGACCAATCTCGCTCAGAACCTCATCGTAAAAAGCTCTAGCCTTATCAAGAGAGTTAGTGCCAACGGTCACATGTGTAAACACGCTCATACTTACCTCGTAAATTGCTGTTTAGAAGTGAATCACTGTTCTTATACTTTTACCTTCGTGCATGAGATCGAATGCTTCATTGATTTTTTCAAGCCCCATATTGTGGGTAATAAACTTATCGAGCGGGATGTCGCCAGCTTGCGATCTGGTGACGTAAGAGGGAAGCTCAGTTCTTCCTTTTACTCCCCCAAAGGCGGAACCGCGCCATACACGACCGGTGACGAGCTGGAACGGTCTGGTCGAAATCTCAGCGCCAGAAGGCGCAACACCGATGATAACCGACTCGCCCCAACCCTTATGGCAACACTCGAGAGCGGCGCGCATCAGATTAACATTGCCGATGCACTCAAAAGAGTAGTCAACACCGCCATCTGTAAGTTCAACGATGACGTCTTGGATTGCGCGATCGTATTCTTTGGGGTTGATGAAGTCAGTTGCGCCAAGCTCTTGGGCAATTTCAAATTTTGCAGGGTTGATATCCACAGCAATGATACGACCAGCACCTGCCATTTTGGCCCCGATTACCGCAGCCAACCCGATTCCGCCCAACCCGAAGATAGCGACAGTTGCGCCCTTCTCGACTTTCGCAGTGTTGAGAACGGCCCCGATACCTGTAGTCACTCCACAACCAAGCAAACATACCTTCTCGAGCGGCGCGTCTTTCGGGATCTTGGCCAGGCTGATTTCGGGCAGAACGGTATATTCAGAAAATGTCGAGCAGCCCATGTAGTGATAGATCGGCTCTCCTTTGTAGCTGAATCGAGTGGTTCCATCTGGCATCAATCCTTTGCCTTGAGTAGCACGTACCGCTTGGCAGAGGTTTGTCTTACCAGATTTGCAGAACTTACATTCCCCGCACTCTGCCGTGTAAAGGGGAATTACATGATCGCCCACGGCCAAGCCTTTCACGCCTTCGCCCACAGCCTCGACGATGCCGCCTCCTTCGTGCCCAAGAATGCAAGGGAAGACCCCTTCGGAATCTTGCCCGGAGAGCGTGTACGCATCTGTATGACATACCCCGGTCGCTACGACACGGATCAACACCTCACCGGCTTTCGGAGGCTGGACGTCAACCTCAACAATTTCCAGTGGCTGCTTGGGCCCAAATGCTACAGCTGCTCGTGATTTTATCATTGTCATCACCTTTGGTTACGGGGAGGTTGTGATCGCAGCTTACGCCCTCCCCCACTATCTTGAGTCCACAAGCTCCGTCGATGTCGGCCAAACTGCCGTCGATTTGGGACATGGGAGAAAAACGAAATGCTCTTAGACGACTACCAGACCAGGTCAATTGAGCTGGTTATCTACCGAGGTTTCAAAGCCTTTGAAGCAATCGGCCCAATGACCGTATTCAGCTATGCCAATAGGATTTTGGAGTCTTACGGCTATCCGCCGGGCTACAGGGTCGCTATCCGTTCAAGCAAAATCGGCCCTGTACCATCAGATACAATCATGACCCTGGATGCGACAATTGACCTAGAAATGTCTACCGATGCCCACTCAATTCTCGTCGTGGGTGCTCACTACATCGAGAATGCAGTAATCGAAAATCCATCGATTATCGAGTGGATCCATCGAGCCGCACCCAGCACTCCACGCTTCGCCGCACTATGTTCTGGCGCATTTTTCCTTGCAGCTACAGGATTATTGAATGGTCGACGAGCCACCACACACTGGAGGATGAATGATGCTTTTGCGAAGAAATATCCGGAAGTGAAGCTAGATATTGATTCCATCTATATCAGAGACGCGAACTTCTGGACATCTGCAGGGGTCAGTGCATCGATTGATTTAGCGTTAGCGTTTGTAGAGGAGGATCATGGTCATCGGCTAGCACTTGAAGTTGCTCAGGATCTAGTAATCTTCCTTAAGCGGCCTGGTGGACAATCACAGTTCAGTGCAAATTTAGTTTCACAAAGAACGCAGAACACAAGCATGCGTGAAATCCAAAATTGGGTAATTGAGAATCTCAATAGCAAAATGTCCGTAGCCTCTATGGCTGAGCGCTCGGCTATGAGCACAAGACATTTCACCAGAACATTCAGCAAAGAAGTGGGCATGTGCCCATCCCAGTTCCTAGATCAAGCCAGAATTGATCATGCCAGGCGGTTGCTAAGCGGTGGAAGCCTGCCCATCAAAACAGTATCGTTCATGAGCGGCTTTACTAGCGCTGACCATATGCGCCTTGCTTTTAAAAAGTTTCTATCAGTAACGCCCAAAGAATACCGCGACCGGTTTACAAAAACGTGACCTAAGCAGTGCGCCATTTACATCAGAAACGCTCGCTGTGTCGCACGCGGAGATCTCATTAGCCGAGAGAACTCCGTGTGCCTAAATCACAGCATAGTCGCCCGCACTATTTGTCGCGTATTGTATTCCATCAGCTTAATATAGTTTGATGCGGGGCCATTCTCATCTGAAAGAGATTCCGGGTAAAGAACACCACCTGTCTTAGCTCCAGTGGCATTCGCAATCTGAGACACAAGCCGAGAGTCATTTGAGTTCTCAGTGAAATATACCCTAACCCCCTCTCGTCGAATTTGGTCAATCAACGTAGCTATATCAGCCGCGGATGCTTCTATCTCAGTGGAAAGGCCCAGAGGTGAGAGGAAACTCACTCCGTATTCCATTGCATAATATCCAAACGCATCATGACTCGTTAACACTCTTCGTTGCGCAAGTGGTACCTCAGCGAGCTGTATGATAATGAGCTGATTTAAAGCATCAAGCTTAGCTAGGTAAGAGTCCGCATTATCACTAAATTTCTTCGCTTGATTAGGATCTGCTTTGGTTAACTCCGCCTCAATCTTAGTCACCCAGAGTTTAACATTTGCCACACTGTTCCATACATGAGGATCTATTTTCGTTTTTCGGCCTTCAGAAAAAGTGATTGGCTTAATTCCTTCGGACACAACGACCGGTGGATTTTGATTTCCTGAGGCCAGAGCTAGCCGTTCAAACCAACTTTCTAATCCTAAGCCGCTGATGAATGTGATATCAGCCTCCTTCAGCGATTTTGCGTCAGCTGGTGAGGGCTCAAATTTGTGGGGATCGCCATTTGGAGGGACAATGCTCCTCACCTTGACACCATCACCACCTACGTTTTTGATAACATCGGCAAGTACGGTAAAGCTTGATACAACGTTAAGCGTATTCGCGCATGCCACTGAACTACCGAACAGCCAACCAATTGAGCTCATTAGTGCAACCACAGCACGAGACAGTCTCATTTCACTTCCTTCTATTCACATCATGCTAGAAGAGATTTACTTATCAACCACAGCCCCACACATACCCACCAATATAAATTTGAAGTACTCAAGCTTACACGCCGTTACATTCGTTAGCTTTGAGTAGAACCAAAGACAACCCCCCCAAACTTTCCGCCACTATCAGCCACCACAATCACTCGATAGTAGACGAAGCAAAATAATATTATAATTAAGCACGCACGCAATCGCTACACAATAAACTAAAGCTTCGAGATAGAAGCGATATAAACCAGCCTCCACTCACAGAAGTTCAACCTTACTTTCTTCTGACGACATATTGCCAGACAACATATCGCACCTAGGAAATGACCTGCAATTCAAATTATGTGTACAAAATACTCACACAGGGGAAAAATAGAAAAAACATCATCCCTTTATTTTTCATCAGTTGTTTGAGATGAGCGTATTCCCCCTGGAGATGGCGCTGCCCTTCAGCCTTCCTGTCGCACCTCTAGTGTGAACACTCTTGCGGGTTAGAGGTAGCGGTGGCGGGTTACTAAAGGTTTTACGCGCCGCTTCGATCCCTTTTCATTTACTGACTCAGTGGCGGTCGCTTTTTAACCCGACTGATGGATAACTAGATAGCTTATGATAAGAAACCACCCTCCCAAGAAAACTCCCGCACCGACTAACTGGCGATTATTCAAGGAGGTCAGTCTCAAGCTACACTTCTCTTTTGTGATTTGCTTCATTGCATTACCCTCACCGACTCAGGCCATACGGTTGACTCAAATTATCATTAATATATATAGAATTACGACATCACAACAAGCAGGTCTAACCCAACGAGAACGGCCCTGCCTTAGACAGGGCCGCTCTATATTCAAGCAGGTGTATGCTTCAGTTCCGGCTTTGGAATCACGCGCCCGTTACGATCAATGATCACTCCAGGCAAATCATGGCTAAGTGTCTCACGCTCTTGGTAATGGATTACCGAACGAATCGCCTCACCACGCTTCAGAAGGTCAAATGCATGGTTCAGTGTTTCATGATCCATATTGTGAGTGATGTATGGATCAACGTTAATCTCACCACGAAGCCATTCATCAACCATGCCTGGAAGCTCAGACCGACCCAATACCCCGCCAAAAGCGCTCCCCTTCCACACTCGACCAGTCACTAATTGGAACGGTCGGGTAGCGATTTCTTCTCCAGCGCCGGCCACGCCGATGATGATACTTTCTCCCCATCCTTTGTGGCAGCATTCAAGCGCGGCTCGCATGAGTTCGACATTACCCACGCATTCAAAAGAGAAATCTACACCACCATTCGTCATGTCAATGATGACGTTTTGAAGTGGCTCGTTGTAGTCCCTAGGATTTACGCACTCAGTCGCTCCAAGAGACATGGCTAATGGGAACTTGTTGGGGTTAACGTCAATGCCGATGATACGTTTCGCCCCTTGGAGAACAGCTCCTTGGATAACTGCCATTCCGACAGCGCCCAGGCCGAATACAGCAACGGTATCACCCGGACGAACCTTGGCAGTGTTCCGGACAGCACCAATGCCCGTCGGAATCGCACAACCCATAATCGAAGCCTTGGCCAGCGGAGCTGCAGGATCGATTTTAGCAACGGCAATTTCGGGCAAAACGGTGTACTCACTGAATGTGGATGTACCCATGTAGTGGAAAATTGTCCGTCCCTTATAGGAAAAACGACTTGTGCCATCAGGCATTAGTCCTTCGCCCTGGGTCTTTCGAATAGACTGGCTAAGGTTGGTCTTACCAGATTTGATGAAGGGGCAGTTTGGATCTTCTGGCGTATACAGCGGAATGACATGATCGCCTGGCTTCACGGACGTAACGCCGCGGCCTACGTCCTCAACAATACCCACCCCCTCGTGACCGAGGATGCAAGGAAATTTCCCTTCAGGATCTCGCCCGGACAAAGTGAAGACGTCCGTGTGACAAAGGCTGGTCGTGACGATCCGGACGAGCACTTCCCCGTCTTTTGGGCCCTCAAGGTCAACTTCTTCAAATTCTAGTGGCTGATTAGGCCCCCAAGCGATAGCGGCACGTGTTTTCATTGTTGTACTCCGTTAGGTTATAACGTATCAAAAGATACAACAGCTGATTGCGTCTGCAAGACCACCCGCCTCAGGTTGGCCACATTCGCTTGAAGTCTGTCCGATTGCCACAGCCAAGGAACCTATCCAATGAGGCTAACCGATGCACCGGCCCTCCACACCGTACACATTGTCATTTATCCCGGCTTCAAGTCCCTCGAAGCTGTAGGTGCGCTCACGGTGTTTGACTACGCCAATGCGCATTTGACAGCGAGCGGCGAGCCTCCCCTTTACGACCTCCACTTAGTCGCGCCAGAGGCGGGCTCGATTCAATCCGACACGTTAGCCAGACTCGATGCGGAATCTCTGCGGAGCAGAATCCTGCCTAACACCGCGCTGATTGTTGGCGCCCGTGACATTACAACAGCAGTACATCAGCATCGCCCTATCGTTGATTGGTGCAGACACGCAGCATCCCGGATTGATCGGCTCGTGGGCGTCTGCTCTGGGGCTTTTTTTCTCGCGCAAGCGGGTGTCCTGGATGGCCTTGACGCAACCACTCACTGGAGCGTTGCTACCCGGCTCGCTACCGAATTTCCGGAAATCAATGTCAACGCTGATGCCATTTTCATTCAAAACGGACGGATTTGGACGTGTGCCGGCGTATCGGCGGCTATAGATTTGAGCCTAGCTTTAGTAGAGCAGGATCTCGGACAGGATCTGGCATTAACCATAGCGCGAGAGCTAGTCGTCTATCTAAAGCGTCCCGGCGGGCAGTCTCAGTTTAGCCAGCATCTCGGTAGCCAGATGACTCCGCATTCCGGAATAAGAGAATTACAGATCTGGATTCTTCAAAACCTTAGCCGGGATCTTACTCTAGAAACACTTGCATCCCAGGCGAACATGAGCACTCGCAACCTGCGGCGGGTCTTTCAACGTCAAACCGAAAGCTCGCCCTCTGAATTCATAGAGCGCGCGAGGCTCGAGCGCGCACGACGTTTGCTAGCTGATGAAGACGTAGCTTTGAAGCGTATCGCCGCACAATGTGGATTCGGCTCAGAAGAACACATGAGGAGAGTATTTCAGCGGCACCTAGGTGTCACACCGAAAGCATACCGCGATCAATATGAAGCGCACTGAAGGCCTGGTGGACTTATGAGATGAAGCGGGGGACGGCACGAACGTCCGAACGCTAACGGTGTTCTGCGTGGTTGGGCCCGAAAGCGTAGCGACGATGCAGCATACGCACGCTATGTATCATTTTTCGGGCCAAGCTCAGACTTAACTGCGGTAGATGAATACGATAAAGAACATCCCACCTATCGCTGCAGAGACAACACCGATTGGCAAGTCCTGAGGAGCGATCACAGTCCTGGCGACGATGTCCATACACACCACAAGCAAAGCGCCGAGCAACCCGCAGAGCGGTATTAGGCGTCGATGCTCGGCGCCCACCAGCCGGCGGGCTATGTGAGGAACCATAAGCCCCACAAAGCCGATCGACCCGCTTAGTGCCACCATTACACCCGTCATGCACGAGGTCATGACAAATACACTAATCCGCACTCGATGGACGTCCACGCCCAGACTGACAGCCGTCTGTTCACCAGCCATAAGCGCATTCAGAGAACGCCCACACGCCCAAAGCGCGAGACCTCCCAACACAATCACACAGAGCGGCAGCCACAATAGCTCCCAGCGAGCCGCACCAAGCCCACCCATCATCCAGAACAGAACTGATGAACTCGCACGATGATCACCCAGAAACAACAGGAGATTAGCCGCGGCCATCAAAACAAACGACACCGCTACACCGCTCAGCAGCAGCCGATCACTCGTGAAAGTGCCGTGCTTCCGAGCGATTGCCATTACAAGCAAAAGAGAAGCTGAAGCTCCCAGAAACGCGGCGAGCGGCAAAGTGAACTGACCCAATAGCTCCCCTACGTACATAACGACAACGACAGCCCCAAGTGCTGCACCGGAAGTCGCTCCCAGGAGATGCGGATCCGCCAAAGAGTTTCGTGTAACAGCTTGGAGAGCAGCACCAACCATTGCGAGTCCCGCTCCGACAAGAACAGCTAGGACAACCCTCGGCGCTCTGATCAACCAGATGATGTGATCCTGCCCAGATGTGGCATCCAGCGGCTCAGCCCCAAGTAGGTGACTTTGAACAACCTGCCACGCGACCTTGAGCGGTACCGGTGCAGCTCCGATAGCGAGCGCCGTTAGACACACAAACACAATCAGGCTTGCGAGCAATACAAGGAGCCCGGCGTAAGCATCTGGGGTCTTGATCGGAGCCATGATCATCGCTCTTCATCAAATGCGGCTGCCAAAGCTTCGATTGCACCGAGGTTCTGAATTCCCGGCGTCATGGCACTGTAGGGAAGCACCACGAATCGCTTGTTTTGAATTGCCTCAATAGACTGCAACGCGGGGTTCTCACGTAGAAATTGAATCTTCTCCGCCGCGCTTCGCTCACCGTAGTCAATAATGACGATGAATTGCGGGTCTGCCTCCACCACGCTCTCCCATCCGATCTGCGTCCAACTGGCACTAATGCCATCCAGAACGTTCCGCCCTCCAGCCGTCTCAATCAAGGCTTGAGGGATAGCCTGTCGGCCCGCAGTGAAGGCACGATCTTCCCCACTGTCATAAACAAACACTCGAGGCTTCTTCTTTCCGACCACCCGATGAATAACCGCCTGCTGACGCTTGCGTAGCTGCGTGATCAGCAATTGCGCGCGATCTTCGACATCAAAGATTTTGCCGAGGTTAGCCAGGTCGGTGTAGACCTGCTCCAAGCTAGCTGTAGCACTTGGTTCAATGAGCGAGCAGGATTCAGTCAGCTCATAAACTTGGATACCTAGAGGCTTCAGCGTCTGAGGCGTGACATCACCTCCGACCATCATTCCGTAGTTCCAGCCAGCGAAGAAGAAATCTGCGTTCACGTTCAGCAGTGTTTCCACGGTTGGATAATGCGTGGCCACCTCCGGTAATCCCTTGAGGGCGGTCATCAATCCGCCGGTGGGTTTATTCCAGCCCGTGACGCCGCTATAGCCGACCATGTGCGACTGCAGCCCCAGAGCGACCATCATTTCTGTCAGATTCACGTCCTGGCTGACCGCCCGCGCAGGTGGGTGAGTGAAGACGACGCTTCGGCTGCAGCTTTTAACGGTGACTGGATATGAACTCGCTTGGGCAGTGATCGAAGCCAACAAGCTGACCAGCAAAACTGCCATCGTAAAGATAGGTTTCACACGATTTTCCAAGTAATACGGGGCGTCCCGATTTGGGGATGCGCATCGACTAAGGCTTCAACGCCGTAGGTCTCGAACAAATTATCTGGCGTGAGGACATCCCACGGGCGTCCTTGGGCAGTGATCCGACCATCCTTGATAACGTAAAGACGGTCGCAAAACGCCGCGGCTAAATTGAGATCGTGAAGACTCGCGATCACCGCCACGCCCAGCTTCTTGACATGAGCCAGCAACTCAACCTGATGCTTGGGATCAAGGTGGTTGGTGGGTTCATCCAGGATGAGTACCTGGGGATCTTGAGTCACAGCCCGGGCAAGCAACGTCCGCTGTTTTTCTCCACCGGAGAGCAGCCCAAAGTCGTGATCCTGGAGGTGGACTAAGCCCATTGTCTCGAGCGCATCATTGACCGTTACCCGATCCCTGGTGCTTTCGCTCTGAAATCCCCGTTGGTACGGAATGCGCCCCATCGCCACCACTTCCCGCACGCTTAAACCGTAGGTTGAAGGAAACTCTTGCCCAACGACAGCAATTCGCTGGGCACTCCATCGCGCAGACTGCGCCCAGAGGTCATCTCCTGACAGACCCACCACGCCACTCTCTGGTTTGCTGTAGCGCATGGCGCAGCGCAGTAAGCTGGTCTTTCCTCCTCCGTTAGGCCCGATAAGCCCCACGAATTCGCCTGACTCGATGCGCATGTAGATGTTCTTGAGCGTGAATGGCTCAACGCCAGAGCCACTCCTTGGTGATGTCCAGCCCACGTCCCTGATAGTTAATAGGGCGCCTGTCATATTAGAAGTCGATGTCGGCAGTCAGATAGAAGGAGCGAGGCTCACCCAGGATCCACTGCTGCCCCTCGTTGTATTGCGTGCTCGCATACTCTCGGTCGAAAACGTTCCTGAGCTGCAGACCCAATTTTGTGTTCTTCAAGGCTTTCCAGGAAACGGCTGCATCGACGACGGTGTAGGAGGGAAGCTTGTTCATGTTCGCGATGTCGGCATAGCGAGCATCGACATAGCGCAGGCCCGCCCCTGCATTCAAGTCCTGCGAAAACGCCTTATCCAGCCAGAGATTGGCAGTGCGTCGCGGTACATTAATCGGTCGATTGCCGCTGCGTGACACCGCAACGCCATTCACCGCCTGATCAAAATCGTCGTACTTCGCCTTTACCAGAGCGGCATTTGCTTGGAGCTTCCAGTCATAGGGCAGTTGAAGATCCAGACTGGCTTCGACTCCGTTCGACGACTGCTGACCCACCTGTAATGACGACCCAGGCGCTTGCGGATCTGCGGTTAAAAGTTTCTTTTTAACAATGTGATAGGCAGCAACTGTCCAAGACCCCTTTTGATCCCAAAACATTTGCTTGAAGCCCATCTCGGTCTGACGGGCTTTGGCTAGGTCAAACTGTTGCTGGCTCGGGCTCAGGCTGATTAGCCCCCCTACCCCGTCGGTGCTGGTCGACTGCTGACCATAGATGGACATATCAGGCGTTAACTCATAGACGATGCCGACCTTCCAATTATTTCCAATCAGATTTTTTCCGGAGCTCGAGCCGCTTCGCAGGTCGTCTCGGTTGATATCCACATAATCACGTCGCAAGCCGGTGATGAGAGACAGGCGTTCCGTCAATTCAGTCCGATTTTCTGCAAAGAACGACGCTTGGCGGGTAACGCTTTTCGACAGTGGAAGGTATTCCGAGGCACTGTGGAATCCGTCCCGGTTCGGGTGGTGCAGATCGATCGGCTCGCCAGCTGTCACCACATCATCGTAAGGAGAGTTATTGGTCAGCTTGAAGCGAATACGGTTGACATCAAACCCTACAAGACTCTGACTGTTCAGCCCGAATAAGGAGTGCTGAATCGTGAAGGTTTGTCGGTCGCCAACCTGCTCCTGATTGTGCTTGATACCGTAGAACCCGCTACGCAGTAGCTGCTGGTTATCGGTGTCCCAATTGTAGTTTTCCGCGTTAGCCCATCGACGCCGCGACTTCAGGTAATACAGTTCATTGGTAGAACTGACCGCATCGGAAATCTGCCAGGTAGCCGTCAGCCGCGTCCACTGGTCATCGTAATGCTGCTTAGCCCCGCCAACGTTATAGTTTTTGTATCGCAAACTGCTCTTGTAGTGACCATCAACGAGGGGCACACCGAAATTGTTCATCGGGGTGTGGTCACCCGAATCATGCGATAGCTGAAGCGAGAACGCCTCGTTTACCTGCCAGCGAAGCGAGCCACTAATGAATGTGCCTTGAGAATCGCCGTGATCGATCCATCCATTGCTACGCAGCTGATTCAGATTCAGTCGATACGTGAATGTATCGCTTAGTGAGCCACCACTGTCCAAGGCCGCCTGCTGGCTGTCGTTGGAACCGTAACCCAGGCGAAGCCGATTCCGGATCTCTCCATCAAACGGCTTCTTCGGGATGACATTCACTACAGCACCAGTGGCGCCTTCACCGTAAAGAACCGAGGCAGGGCCTCGGAGCACGTCGACACGCTCGACCGCCCAGGTATCGACGGGGAATGTCGAGGAGCCCATTCCCGAGTACAGGCGAGTGCCGTCAAAAAGCTGCATCACAGATCCCTGCCCCGTGAAGCCGCGGGCAGATAGCGCCGTTCCGCCATCGCCGGGCGCACCTATACTCGTAATGCCAGGACTGCGCGCGACAGCATCCTGCACCGTAGTGTCGCCGTGGCTTCTGATGCTCCCCCCCGTCAGAACCGTTGTACTCGCTGGCGTCTCCAACGCGCTGAGCCCCAAGCGGCTTCCGGCAGTGTTAGACACATCAAGCCCGATCTGCGTCTCATCAGCGATGAGGTCAGCAGCAATAGTACTAGCGGGAAGGGAAATCGAGGTTGGTTCTGCGGCGTAAGCACTTGAGTCAGCAATGGCAAGCCATAGCGCAGATACGAGAAACGGAGTGGATGCTAAGGAGTTCATGGATGTCATTCGAGTTCATGGTTAACCCGAGCGTCAGAACGCACAGGCCTAAAAGATACGTTATAACATATCCATAATCGAAATGCGGGCGATCACCGCTTGAGCCCTCCTCCACGCTGGACTGAAAGAAGCTCAAAGGCTCTTCGCAAGCCTCCTCAAACCGGAATCATTAATGGCCATTTCAGTCCTATTCGGCGCCGTTCGCTCCCACCTGTGGGTGATCTCTCGCACGCATCCTTTTCGCCAACTGCTGAAGAAAGGTGCTCTGCAAAGACGACGTCCCAGGCCAGATGACTCGTGAACATTATGACTCGCAAGCTTGACCTCAAGCGCGCAGCAGATTTATTTCGCATCAGCATCGAGCCTGATCGCCTAGCCGAGATCGAATCAGCACTACGTGTCAAGATTGATGAAATGGAGGTTTACGAGGACGAACTGCTAGTGGTGAGCTATTACAGCAGCAAGGCGTCCGATTCCGTACGGGTTCGAATCCAGCAGCGCCTTACTCAAAAACGATTAAGAGGCTGTATCCAATGCAGGATGCATACGTCTTGGCATCAGTGATTGCTACGCCGAAAGCACTCCAACACTGACCAAGCTTTTTAACTTCCCCAGCGACCTTAGCCTGTATCGCGGAGGCTATTGCAATCAATAATTTTACCGAGCATTTCACCAGCTTAACCAGCGGAAAACAGAGGCTCCCGACTAATAGATCTTGGGGGCAACGCCTGAATAGCGTTACCCGTACCAAATTTATTTGCAATAACAATTTACTCGAACTTTTTTGTTAGCCGACGTTCTCGCAGGACGAACCAGAGAAATTTAACCTTTCTGCAGTACGCCAGTTGGTAAAATCGCAGAACACCATGGCAGTCCTCTAAGCTTTAGGTGTACGTACAGAAACCAAACATAGGAACTATGGATGTACCTCCGCCATACCTTCACCACCTCCACCTTAAGCATTCTTGCCCTAATAAATCTTTACACTCCTCAGGCGCTTGCGCATGAACCACTCTCGCCCTCTTCGCCTTGGATGCTCGGAGACTGGAACGGCTCCCGGGGAGAACTTGCTGATCAGGGTGTTGATCTAGAATTCAGCTACCTGAGTGAAATTGCAGCGAATGTCCATGGGGGCGCCTCCCACCATACCGCCCGTTATGCAGATCAGTGGTCAGCAGGTGCAAAGCTAGATCTTTCGGAATTGCTGTCCTGGAAAAATGCGGAAGCGGAAATCCGTCTATCAAATCGCAATGGTCGCGGCCTGGATGAGGATGCTCTTAACGACCGTCGCGTCGGTGGTTTCGGAGCGACTCAAGAAATCCACGGCAGAGGAAGTGTTACACGGCTAAGCCAATTCTGGCTGTCGAAAGGCTGGATCGACAACAAACTGAACGTAAAGATCGGGCGTTTCACAGTAGGCGATGAGTTCGCCACTGCAGATTGCGCATTCCAAAATTTATCGTTTTGTGGTTCGCAGCCTGGCAACTACGTCAATGACATCTACAACAGCCCTATCAGTTCGTGGGCAGTTCGTCTTCAGTATGCATTGGCAGATGACCTTGTCGCCAAAATCGCTGCCTACAACGTTGATCCCTCGAGCCTGGACAACGACAACGGTTTAAAGCTTCGAACACACGGAACAAGTGGCACCATGGTGCCGGTGGAGCTTGTCTGGACACCACGTATCGGGAAATTACCTGGTGAGTACCGTGTTGGATACTTCAAGAATACGGTCAACCGTCCTGACGTACTCAATGACGTCAACGGTCAACCAGCAGCGCTCACTCAGAATCAGTACAGAGTCCATGATGGTCGCAGCGGCTGGTGGCTTAATGCAAAGCAACAGATCTGCAGCAAGAACAACGATCAAAGCCGAGGTCTAGTGCTTGCAGCAAGCCTTAGTTTTCAAGACCAAGCAACTACTCCCGTCGATAGCTATATGCATATCAGTTTGGTGTATAAAGGGCCTTTTGATTTCCGCCCGCTTGATCAGCTAGGGCTTGGCCTGTCGCGCGTACACGCTAGCGATCAATACCTAGAAAACGCCCAATTCAAGAACCAGGTTAACGGAGTGTATTTTGACAGCCCTTCGTACATCCCAGAGCAGCATACCAGTTACCAAGCCGAGCTAAACTATCGAATCCAAGCTACTAACTGGCTTCACTTGATGCCTAACATCCAATACATCCGTAACCCTGGAAACGTCAGGGAAGTAGAAAACGCGGTAGTGATCGGCCTGCAGGTAGGGTCAAGTTTCTAACTTTCCTCCCAGCTTCCCTTCGCTGCGCGAGTCACTCGCGCAGCGACCCTCGACAGCAGAATTTTTCTACTCACGTGCAGAGTTTGAAACCCGCGCTCCTCGAGTTCATAATTTTTGCACTGCATCCGATATCTTTGAGCTCCCGCCTCAACCTAGTCAATTGCACATCTACTACTTTTGTTCCAGGGTCAAATTTAAGTCCCCAGACCTCATCCAGAAGTTTCTCTCTAGACACGATGCTTTCACAATTCTTTGCTAGCAAAACCAATACACCGAACGGTATGGAGGAGAGCCTCACACGGCTGCCCCCACAGCTAATCTCTCGCTTATCAAGATCGACATTCAAATCCAAAACCTGAAACTGCACAAATGTCTCCCCCGTGATTGGCAAAGACAGCCACAAGCCCTGGTTCATCTTCGAACCTAGGGGTGGCATTCATGGAGCTGCGGAAAGTAACCAAGGCATCACAATGCAAAGACTGCGACACCTTGGTATTTGGGGGCTTATTCAGCTTTCGACTTCAGGGAGTAAGCAATCACGTAATCGCCGCGATTCTTGTTGGTACCAGTACGAGTGGCCCCACCAGCAACAACCACGACATACTGCTGGTCGTCATTGCCTACGTAGGTCATCGGGACACCCTGGCCGCCAACCGGCAGACGGTCACGCCACAGCTCTTCACCAGTATCGTTGTCCAGTGCACGCACATAGTAGTCGAGCGAACCGTGGAAGAACGTCAGGCCACCTTTCGTGACGAGTGGGCCACCCAGGGTTGGCATGCCGATTGGCAGATACACGCCCGGGGCGATGCCTTTTATAGGCGCATCTTGAATGCTACCCATCGGCACCTGCCACTTGACCTTCTGGGTCGCGAGATCGATGGCAGTCATCGAGCCAAACGGAGGCTTGAAGCACGGCGTTCCCAGAGGCGACAGGAACATCGAGCGCTCAACACCCCACGGAGTGCCCAACTGCTCGGAGTATTCACCTTCGGTTGACGGCACCAGGCCGGCTTTGTTGGCCTCTTCACGCTTGATGAATTTGCCCCACATCGCCATACGAATATCGTTGACGATCAACGTACCAGTACGCGCATCCAGAGCACCACCACCCCAGTTAAAGCCACCGTAGTAGCCTGGCCAGATGAGCGTTCGTTTCTGGTCGGAAAGCGGAGTCCATTCACCTTCCCAGCGCATCTTCAGGAAATCGATACGGCAGAGCATCTGATCGAACAGTGTTGCACCCCACATGTCCTTTTCCTTCAGTGGCTCTACGCCCACTGAAAGTGCGGAGTATGGCTGGTGGTCAGCCACCTTCATGCCTGGCATAGCATCCGTAGGTACTTTCTTGTACGTAACGGGTACAACTGGCTCGCCTGTTGCGCGATCCAAGACGAAGATCTGACCACGCTTGGTTAGCTGAATGACCACTGGACGCACGGTGCCATCTGGCAGCGGGAGGTCATACAGGATCGGTTGCGACGATACATCGTAGTCAAACTGGTCGGTGTTAGCCGTACGGAAATGCCAGCGTTCTTTGCCTGTTTTCAGCTCAATGGCAACGATCGAGTCGTTGTATTCATCCGAGTAGCTGTGACGGTTGCCAGTCCAGAAGTCCGGAGTCTGGTTGCCGGTCGGGAAGTATGCCAGGCCCAGCTTCGGATCGTACGAAGCGGTACCCCAGAAATTCGGCGACTCCTTGGCATAAACCTCACCCGCTGGCAGCGGGCTGCTGTCCTCGGCACCGCGGGAAGGATCCCACGCCCACAACAGCTTGCCAGTGACCGCGTCGTAACCACGAACTACACCCGAAGCCTCACCAACGGTCATGTTGTCGTTGAGCTTGCCCCCCACCATGATCACTCCATCAGCAACCAGCGGCGCAGAGGTGAGATAGTAAGAGCCGGCTGCAGTGTCACCCAGACCGTCCAGCAGATTCACGAAGCCGTTGTCACCAAAATCGGTGCACGCCTTACCAGTCTTGGCGTCCACTTCGAAGAGTCGAGCATCGTTCGTTGTGCTAACGATGCGCTTCTCACAAGCCGCAGGCTGTGGAGTGGTGGGCTGAGAATTGCCGTCGGCACCTGCAGATGGGGCCAGGTCGATGTAGCTGACACCTCGGCATCGTTTCCAACCCTTATTGCCACGAGTGACCTCCATCTTAGGATCGAAGCGCCAACGCTCAGCACCGGTCACCGGATCAAGAGCGATCACCTTGTTCAAGGGAGTGCATAGGTACAAGGTGTCATCGATTTTGATTGGAGTTACCTGGTATTCAGAACCGTCGACCGACAGATCGCCTGTTCTGTACGTCCAGGCGACCTTCAGATCTTTCACGTTCTGCTTGTTTACCTGATCGAACTGGGCAAACTTATCGCCTGCCAAGTTCCGACCCCATGCCGGCCAGTCTTTGCCCTCTGCATCACCCGCTTCAGGATGAATAATCGGGAACTTGGCGTCAGCTTGAGCTTCTACCTGTGCGTGTGGGCGGAACATGGATGCGAAGGTCGAGATCAAACCAACGGCAACTATTACGCTCAAAATAGTGGCCGGAGCACGCTTGATGCCACCTTGCTCGCTTGCATTGAGCTGAGGCGCCAGAGCGGTCAACACCAAGCAAATCACACCGAAAATCATGACGCGAGAAACAAGCTGCCAGAAATCGCTGCCTACTTCCCAGTAAGCCCAAATAGCAACGATCACGAACATGAGCCAAGCGAGCCAGAATGCTCCGGGCCGACGCTTCAATGTCAGCCACCCTGTGCATAGCATGAGCAGACCAATAGGAAGGTAGAACCACGAACCTCCCAGTGTGATGAGATAAAAGCCTCCTCCCGCCAAAGCAGCTCCCGCCAGCCCTAGCAAAACGCCGACCACTCGGATCAGCAGTATCAACCATTTCTGCATTTCTTTTCCTATCCACAAACCGGCAGTACATCCGGTGTAAGGTATTAGCGCCGATTAGAGCTCGAGCAGATGCCATCCGCCGCAAAAAGCAGAGAATTAGCGATATCAAGCTCATAAATTAGGGTTGCGCTAAACCCATCGCGAGAGTGCGACAAGTTGAAGCAGGCGCGATGCAGATGGTAAGCCTGTCGCTTCAGAAGACAGCCCAAAGACAAGGCGTTTTTGACCGATTTCGGTCAAAAACCAAGCGGCATTGTAAAAAAAATTTACTGAAGCACTTGTCAGCTCAGGCATGGACTACCCGCACGTGAATTACGTGATCACAGACAGCTGGGACGGATGCTGCAGCTAAAAGATGCTAGGGCAAGCGCGCTGGGTTCACTGGGAAAAACCTAGTTTCTTAGTCGACCAAGGGAAGATCGCTCCAGTTTTCTGCGCTAACAAGTCGAAACGGCATTCGAGCTCGAGGGGCCGCGGCAATCTCACCGTGTGCATGCAGTATCAGCTGGAGACCAGTTAGCGCTTGGGCAGAAGGATCCTGATCGATCAACAGCGCAACTTGTCCGCTGCGAAGCAGCTTCACATGCCGCGGGCTCGCTTCATGCGTAATCCAGATAGGATTGCTCACCCTATCGATCGCCTCCAAGGCCTGTCGGATGCCCTCATTCGCACCGCCGCTGTTGTAAATAGCCACGGTAGCTACCTGGCGAGAAAACGCCTGGCGCGTGGCCGTAAGAGCTCGATCATTCATGTCTGCAACATCGATCGGCCCCACAAGCTGCAAGTGAGGTGCATACTCCGCCAGGGCGTCCTCAAACCCCTTGGTTCTTTGCCGGTGAACCTCATAATCCTGCGAGCCTGTAATCATGAGAACCCTCCCACGATTGTGCACAAAGCGGCTGATCATCAAAGCAGCCGTCCGCCCCGCCGCCTCGTTATCAATGCCGACGAAGCTTCTCGGTGTCTTGAGCCTGATGTCCGTGGTTAAGGTAACGATAGGAATTTTTTGACGACCCAGTCGTTCAAGGGCGTAGCGTACTTCCAGGGTGTCGAAGGCAAGGACGATTGCGCCGTGCGGACGAAAATCTAAATTTCTAAGCCGCTCGCTTAGCTCAAATGGCGAGAGGTTTGTCAGGCGCACCAGCTCAATCTGGCTGGGAAGCGACTCTGCAGCTTGATCCAACGCCATGTCCATACGCTTGAAGTACGGATCATCGTCCAGCCCCATGCGGATCACCAAGACCTTGAGACTATGCCCTTCCGGCAGCACAGGAAGCCGGCTTGCCCCCAGCTCACGAACGGCCTCAAGCACCTTTCGCCGTCTCTGCAGCGACACGCCGGACGCGCCATTCAACACGCGACCAGCCGTGCTCACGCTTACGCCTGCAGCGGCTGCTATTTCAACGATGGTTACCTTCTTACGCACTAGCGACTCTCTGGTGATGGCTTTCTAAAAGCCGTGTATGAGCGCCCTTTCCGACACCAAGTCGCAGCCAGGTGCCGGCGACTCTTTGGATGTGCTCATTCACGGAAACGTAACGCAGGTCACGGTGAAATGGCCGACCTATGATCTTGGTTACTGCTCGGAATTTGTTCGAGCTGTCGCTCAATGAACCGCATTGATGCGATCAGGCTGGCTGCCGCGCCGATGGATTTCAACATCCGTTGATTGCACCGGATTACGCCGAAGGCTCAGGGCAGATAAGAAGCAGCAGTTCCGAAACCAACTCTCGCGCATCCTGTTCATACCCTTCACGCCAACGGTGCGACCAATGCTTAGGGTATCCTTCCTCCTCCCACTCGGCCAATGCAAGGCCATTGACGATCTCCATCTCAAACCAGAGGGCCTGCCACCTTCCACCATTTTTTACCAGAGTGGGTTTTTGCCAGACGAATTCAATCTGCGCCACGAAGCTCGACCAGCGCCTCAGATTCTGAGGTGCCTCCTGCGCCAGTATCAGCAGCTCCGAAGCTGTCAGCATGAATTTCCTCCAAAGACCGCGATTGATAGATCGACAGTTTGCCAGAGTACGGTGGCCGCCCGTATAGAGCACATAGGATCTGTGCCGCTGCTGAACCGACCTCATCCAGCGAAGTCACATGGGTCACAGTAAACGTTGATGGAGCCAGCATTTGCTTAGATTAGCCACCCTGTCATTGTCGTTGTCGTTGCTACTCGCTGCCTGCACGCAGTACCGCTACATCAACCCAGACACTCCCGAAGGCCTGGATTGCTTGAAGAAGCTAGACGCAAAGGTCAGTGCGTGCGAAGCCGATGTCAAAAAACTGCAAGACAATTTCGACTCGCTTCATGAAACACAGGCACGCTCCACTCAGCAGTGCGAGCACTTCAATACCTCCAATGCACCAAATGCTTGCCCGCCTACACCAAGCCTCACCAAGGTAGATAATTATTGCCGCTCAGGTTATCGCGAGAAATTCGCGGCGTGCGGTGGTCGAGTGGAGGAGGTTGAGCCTTAGCACTCCCTCCACTAGCTCGGGAGCGCTAGGACTTTCAACACAGAGGCGCGCCTACTCTGACATTCTCAGAAACTACCCCAAGGCGGCGAGCTAGATGAAGCGGTCTACGCGTCTTGAAAGGGAATTTGTCAGGAGGCAAGGATGTGACATCGCGCGATGTGTTTGGGGCGTGGGCTGATCCGGATCTCAAGCATCATTCCCATGAGGAAGTACTTGTCGATGGAGCGCTGCAGGATACTCAGGCGGCCCACAGACAGATCCGCCAAGCCTCAGGCACCTATATCATGAGCTAACAGATCTTCAGCGAGCGCTTCTGACCCCCGACCGCTTGCCAGGATCTGACGCTGTAGTCTTCGCTGGAGGAAGCCCAACAACCTCCTACGCAGTTCCATGTGCCATCCATGGTCGTGGTACCAAACGTGCCTCCTCGACTTCTCCAGCAGCGCCTCACGCAGCGCCGCATAGGCCCGCTCTCCGACACAGTCCGGCGTCATTCTCACCAAGTCATCCATACCCGACTTGCGGACATAGCTGTCTAGCCAGGTACTGAGTACCGGCGCCAGGCACTCCATCTCATTAGCAATACGCCAAACCTCCTGATCAACCGCTTGCATCCGGATGCCGCCCCTCATCACACGTACACTGACTGGCAGCCCGAAAGGGCATTAGGCCATCAATATACCTGCAACTCATCACCTCTACATGCTTGTCGAGAAGTGCAATGGTCGCGTGTTGGCGGTCGCTCATGGATACCGCTAGGTCAGCCAGGAGAATGAGTCGGTAAGGAGTTGGCACTCGGCTTAAGCGAGCTCGTTGCGAGCGATTTCAGGAGCTATCGCCATAGGAGAACCAGGATCGCTCATCGTCGCTAGCCTATGCGTCAATGAAACCCATCAGGATCCTTCAGTGGCTGTTGCCTCCAGCGTGGTGAGGCCACATTCAGTAACTGCCTCGGCCTACATGGTCACGCAGAGCAGTGATGGCTGGCAGGCTGACGCATTTCCGACCTCCAGGGCCGGCCAAGATGAAAGTGGTGTCATCAGCTCGAAAGAGCCAACCGTAGGACTCTGACTCGTAACCCGAGATGATGTCCTTTCCACCCCGCATGTGTGTGCGACTGTCATACACGATACTGTTGGCATACAGAACAGTTGCTTGCAATCCCTCACGCTCTAACTGCGACTGCTCACCTTCGGGCAACAGGACATCAAGCAAGAGCCAATGCCTGACGACGCATACCTCCTGCCCGGCATAGTCCTCTCCAGCAACGCGCGCGAGACCCTCATCATTGAGGCCTGACCCACTCAGGCTTTGCGCTGGCCCATACAAAATATCGGAGATGAGATGTTCGTCCACTTGCTTGCCCCACTGAAATGACGTTACGGCGCAGCTTAGCGCTGGCTTGAAAATGTCACGGTTTGATTGATCGTTCACAGGAATAGACCCACGATCCGAATGCATCCGCGACGCGCAGCAGTGCTTGCCTTGGAGGTATCCCCTCAGCTCGCATCTGAAGAAGGCCATTCCGAATGTAATCCATGTACGCCTCCATGCCGACTGTGTCTACATCCCCCCAGGTATCGAACCGCTGATGATTCTGAGGACGCGTTACGAACACCGCGGCGTGCCTTCTAGCTTCAAGATAACCCGGCTGGCCAAGCACCTCTGACGGATTGATCGACACCCTCCCCTCGTGAACCTCCAGGGTTTTAAGCGCCTTGATTGATTCTGTGATCATCTGCTCCGATTCGCTCAAAGGCGACCGTCGCCAAGGCATCCACATGTGCAACCTCCGAGCGTTCAACCGCTATTGCAATGAGTAAAACGGGCCAAGCTCTCCGTTCTCGTGGTACCAGTGCGCTACGACAAACAGTCCACCGGTTTCGGCCTCTACTACCAGATAACCCCTCCGGTGGAAGCGGTTTACGATTGGGGGGGTACGCATGGGAAGGCCTTCTGGAAAGGTATGCCTGTGATCGCAGAAGATGAGACCGGTCATTCGCGGAGGCTGTTCTAACGCACAGGCAAGAAAACCGACAATGTCCTCTGACGGAATCGCCTCTATCGCTCTCTGGACAACCTTGGGAAGTCGGTAGAACTCACAGGCATCCAGTGAGGAACCGAAGGTCTTAATCATGTAACACGCGTACCCCGGAGCACACGCACATCCACCCTCGTCGGCCATCAGATCTCGATCACCAAAGACGGATCGAATCCGCACGCTTCGCCGGGGTAACCCCTTGGATTCGAGACGACTCGGCACGTGCCCACAACAGTATCGATCCGGCGATGCGTATGACCGAAGACCCAAAGGTCTGCCATGTCTACTAGATCACCCCATTCGTTGGTGTATGCCGCCGTCAGATGGCTATCAAGCTTGTCACCAGCGACCTTGCTGACAGGACAGTGATGAGTAATGACCACTGTTTTACCTGGAAACGGCTTTTTCACCTCCTGCTCAAGCCACTCGCGCGCAACGAGGTTGCGCAGTACAAGATCGCCCGGGGTCAGGCGACGATAGCTTTCGCCCGTGCGGATCACGCTGAAGTCATTCATCCACTCAAGCGCCATGCGCTTAGCCGCGGTCACGTCACCCGTGCTTGAAAAGTCAGTCCAAGCTGTTGTTCCCAAGAACCGCGTGTCGTTCAACACGAAACTTTCGTTCTCAAGCACATGGACATATTGGGTCTGGATCGCCTTCATTTTTTTGAGCGTATTTTCCACGTGGCCGCCGTAGAACTCGTGGTTGCCCGCAACGTAGAGCACTGGGCAGTCGAAAGACTCATCGGCCCACTGGACACCCCGCGCCTTGGCAATATCGCCAGCTAAGAGGACGATATCAGCGTCGCATGGCGGCGGGGTGAAAGGCGCGAACTCAAGGTGTAAGTCAGAGAAAACACGTAGCTTCATCGTCCGTTCCTGTGCGCTGGCTCAACGATTTTGAGCACAATTGAAGACCTCACTTTTGAAGCGGCAGCCTCAACTCCACTCTCCTGTAGCCGCCCGATCGAGCAAATCCCCACACGCGCTCGATTTACATCTAAATTGATCTGCATCCCAGGCGGGCGCTGATAGCGCTTGAGCATCCGACTAATGACCCGGCTCGCAAAGAGTCACCACGCAGCCCATATTCCGAATGGCAAGACTATACAATGTAGAACCGGAATACTCAACATGGCTACATGCTTGGCTTTGGGCGCTGATAACGCATGAGTCTTAAGCTGGCACTGGCAGCCGTTTTACGAGCGCTTCGAGCGGCCAAAGGGTTGAAGCAGGAAGAATTGGCGGATGCCGTGAGTGCTGACTATCTCAGCACGCTGGAAAAAGGCGCAGCCACCCCTACCCTGGATAAGCTTCATGCTCTCAGCGCCGCGCTGGGCGTCAGCCCGACAGCCCTCATGGCACTCACGCAAGGCGTAGAAGCCAACGAGCCACCGTCGGCGATGCTTGAGCGAGCCCAGCAGGAAATCCTCGAGCTCCACCGGCATGGCATTACTGACCTTTTGCAGGCTCAGATTGTGGCTGGCGAGTTGATAAAGCGGCCTGCCGGCAAGCGGTTTGATGAAACCAAACTCAAGAACGTTCTGGCGTGCAAAGCCGAAGGCCTGACACAAACGCAAACAGCGAAAAGATTGGGCATGAGCACCTCAACGGTTCATGACCTCTGGCGGCGAACGCCTGATGCGGATTGATTGCTTGCCTGGATCTTGCCGGCAGGTTTCATCAGCGGCCCGTTTCTCAAGGCAAAAAAAGGCCCGCGATGGGGAGAGCGGGCCGGATGAAATCTGCTAGGAGCTCTGTGACCTTACCCCAGCTGATGTGAAAATCGTGTGATGATCCTGACCTTCACGGAATAGTTGAGCACTCTTGGGTTACACAATGAAGCCGCTTGCAGCGAGCTGCCCTCGTAGATAGCTGTCTTTAAGAACCTTGGGAAACCCGACAATCAGTTTCCACATCACGTACACGAACACGATTGGCACAACGATCCCGAAGTACCCCCCGAACAACAGACCCACCAGGCTAAGTGGAACGAACAGGAGAGCGAGCACGCCGCCGCTGATCCGCATCTTCCTGATCCAACTGTTGAACCCATCGGCCTCGTACAGCTTCTCCCCAGCCTCGGTTTTGATGGCGTACAGAATGAACCCCAGTCGGCCAAGCTTCACAAAGTGAAATTCACCGGCAAGCCCCGGCTTGAGGTAGGACGCGATGTAATGCCCTACCCCTACTTTTTTCATCATGCGCACGGCGCCACCCGGCTCTTTGAAGCGCAGGTATGTGAACTCACTACCCTCGGGTAGATTGTTGTGAGGGCCGACGACCTCAAGCACGCCTTTCATGACACTCGCGTCCGACATAATTACCTCTCCTTTCGTGCTCGAAAGCCATCGGCTTCGAGCTGACCTGTCCGTGCGGACTGCGATTCACCTTCGTAAAACGTCCAGTGGTTTCAGCAAACCCACCCTCACTCTCCAGCGGGCGATGGGCATTCAGGTCTGCTCTGGCTGTGTCGCGATATCAAATCGACATCCCGATAGAGGCACTATATTGCATAGCGTGAGACCGATCAACGTGGCTTCATCCTCGCATTTGCGAGGTAAGAACAATGGCGTTGATGCCGGCGCTGGCAGCCCTGGTTCGCGGGATCAGACACGCTAAAGCGTTCACACAAGAGCAGATGTCCGGCAGCGTAGAGGCGCGCCATTTGCACAATATTGAGAACGCGCGTTCCAGCATTACCCTCGACAAGCTAGAGGCCGTAGCGCTAAGGCTCGAAATCGATCCTGCCGCGCTACTGGTGCTTGCGTCTGCGCTCACTAATGGGCTGACTGATGATCAAATGCTTGACCACCTGCGCACTGAGTTCAAGAAGCTTGACGCTCTGTGCCCAAGGGAGGGTCTCACAAAGCACTTTGATCAGGGGAGAGTCACTCGGGTGAAACCAGGTCGTCAAATTGACCCTGACAAGCTAGAGGCTATTCGCCAGGCAAAAGCTGCAGGTGAGACACAGAAATCCGTGAGCTTGAGACTCGGCATGCCCAAATCAACTGTTGGCCGGCTGTGGCATTCACTCGAAGATTGATGTCCCGCATTTCTAAGGGACAAATGGCGGTAACGCGTCCTCGGCCTAGCTCGTACAGTAGAAAGAGCGTCTTCAAGCGATTGGTTCACGCGGTGCCAAACAAGGCTATGTGCAGCGTTGATGAGCTTCGAGTGCGAAAGCGGACGGCAACACCTGAAAGCTTTCGACCCAAACTTCCGGTGGGGACAGACAGCAGCCGAAAAATGCACTCACTTAGATTTTTTGCGAAAAGGTAACTCGGTCGAATGCAGAGTTTATAAAGCTGAATGCTTCGACAAAAGCTACCATTGCAGTAGCTTCTGCCAGCGAAAACCTATTTCTTTGAAGACTTGCTAGGCTTCAAGTCAGGATTGTTACCTGGCGTATCTTTATTGTCACGGCGACGCTTGTCCACTTCACCGGTTGATTTGGCAATAGGCTTTGGGCCTGGTTTTAGCGCCATAAGATTCACCTCAGTAATAAAGTCAAAATTGGATGCTGCAAGTCGATCTTATTTCTACCGAGACGATCTTTCAAGAGGCATGCGATGCTATATTTTAGGCCCTAAAGAATGTAACAATATTTTACATAATTCATGAGTCATCATCCGAGGGCTCTTGATTTCCGCTCATTGGCGCAGAGCTACAAGTAATCAAAGCAGATCCAGATTCATTCATACATTGCCATGGGCACGCTACCTTCCCCTCCAGGCCACCCGTATTTGCGGATGATCCAGACCGGCTTTACCAAGCGCAGAGGCAAATCCATTGCCCGTTTGAGTGACTTCAACCTCTGCAGCAAGTGAAGGAAAACGACACGCCTCCCCACTAGACAGTCGGGGGCTATCCCCCTTCATGCCTAGGAGCCCCTAAGCTAAGCGACGCTTCGCGTACCGCTCACCTAGGTGGAAGCTAATCAGCTGCTACTCACTTTTTGAAAGCTTTCACCATTTGCTGCGTGTTGTACTCCATCATTTTCAGATAAGTAGGTACCGGCCCTTTCTCATCAGAAAGCGACTCAGGGTAGAGCTCTCCGCCGGCAACAGCGCCCGTTGCGCTGGCAATCTGCTTAACTAGCCGGGAGTCATTCGAATTTTCGATGAAGTAAACCTTGATATCTTCACTTTTGATCTGATCGATGAGCTGTGCTACGTCTGCTGCAGAAGCTTCAGTTTCTGTCGACAAGCCGAGTGGGGACAAGAACGTCACACCATACTCTTTGGCATAGTATCCGAAGGCATCATGACTGGTGAGTACCTTACGCTGATCCAAAGGAATCTCAGCAAGGTGCATGCTGATACGCTGATTCAGAGCATTGAGCTTCCCCACGTAGCGCTGCGCATTGGCATGAAACACCTCTGCCTGCGACGGGTCAGCTTTACTCAGCTCGGACTCAATGCGAGCTACCCACACCTTTACGTTCGAAGCACTGTTCCAGACATGTGGATCAGTGATCGTTTTCTCATCCTCAACAAATGTGTGAGTTTCAATCCCATCCGAAACTACTACCGGGCTCTTCTGGCTACCTGATGCGCGAGCCAGTCTCTCGAACCAGCTCTCCAAACCTAAGCCACTGAGGAAAGTGACATCAGCCTCTTTGAGAGCCCTGGCATCCCTCGGGGATGGCTCGAAATCATGAGGATCCCCATTGGGCGGCACCAGGCTTGTGACATTCACACCATCGCCCCCCACATTCTTCACGACATCGGCCAATACGGTGAAACTGGCAACAACGTTCAGTGTTTTGGCGGTGGCTGGTAACGTGACAGCCAGCAGCCCAATAGAGCTGATCAACGCCAACAAAGACCGGGAAAATCGCATTTTGTCTCCTTATTATTACCGGGTACGCGAAATAGGGCGGACAATTCGCCACATGAAACCATGAGGGCCGAATAGGAGTGCCAGCACGTAGATCAGGCTATTCACTAAAATGATGGTAGGCCCTGATGCAACGCTCAAATAGTAAGAAACCAGTAACCCCACGTACCCGGAAATGGCCGCGCTCGCCGCCGCGATCATCAACATTGACGGCAAGCGTTTAGACAACAGTTGAGCTGTGGCAGCCGGAAGCATCATCATCCCAACCGCCATCAATGTACCCAGGGTCTGAAAGCCAGCAACCAAATTGAGTACTACGAGAAGCAGGAAGATGAAGTGATACAGGGCACCTCGCCCTCCAACAGCTCGCAAAAATCCAGGATCAATGCACTCTACAATCAGTGGTCTGTATACGAGAGCGAGCACAAGCAAGGTAAATGATGTAATCCCTCCCACTAGAAACAGCGCCTGACTATCAATGGCCAAAATAGTGCCAAACAAGACAT
Source organism: Pseudomonas sp. S36 (assembly GCF_016647875.1). Lineage (NCBI taxonomy): Bacteria > Pseudomonadati > Pseudomonadota > Gammaproteobacteria > Pseudomonadales > Pseudomonadaceae > Pseudomonas > Pseudomonas sp. S36. The sequence continues at coordinate 176,773 of NZ_JACVVG010000003.1, forward strand.
GTAGCAGATCAATATTCGACCCACGCAAGGACACAATCATGACGCCCAGGGCCAAGGATGTGAGGTAGAAACTGGCAAAGCTTGCATCCTCTCGAAGAGAGGTAATCCGGCTTACCAGTCCCGAGAGCAGAGCGACGCTCAACCCTGCTATCAAGCCGCCCAGCCCCATTGCCGGTAGCGAAAGTCCGCCAGCAATCATGAAGCCAATTGCAGCGCCAGGTAGCACGGCGTGGCTCATGGCATCCCCTACGAGACTCATACGCCTGAGCATTAACAAGACGCCCACAGGGCCCGAGCTCAAACCGATAGCGAGGGTTGCTACTAACGCGCGTCGCATAAAGCCGTATTCAGTGAATGGCGATATGAGCAAAGAGATAACCGTCATGCCACCCGCCGCTCTTGATCAGTGGAAACATCCCAGCCTTCGGCCAGGGCTCGAGCCTTGCTCAAGTTGTTTTCTGTAAGCACATCCTCAGTGCTCCCCCACGCGACAACCCTGTGGGATAGCAGTAGCGTTTGTGGGAAGGTCGATCTGATCTGATCAAAGTCATGCAACACCGCTATGACGGTTCTGCCATCCTGCTTCCATCTTAGAATTAGCTGCGTCAGGTCATGAATGGTGCGCGAATCGACCGCAGTGAACGGCTCATCAAGCACGATAACGCGCGCATCCTGAACCAGTAATCGAGCAAACAAAACGCGCTGAAACTGCCCTACTGATAGATCACTGATTGGCCGGCTTTCCATACCAGCCAGTCCGACGTCCTGGAGTGCCTGACGCATGGCAGCGGTGCCCTTCATTGAGAGCCCGCCGAACACGCCGATGTGTTTCCAGGCACCCAAACAGACCGCATCTGCGACCGTGATTGGGAAGCTTCGATCGATTGCAGATGCCTGGGGTAGATAGCCAATGTCAGGCGCCTGCACAACACCGAGATCAACGGAGCCTGTGGTAGCAATCTCGCCCATCAGTGCCTTCAATAGCGTTGACTTACCAGCTCCATTCGGGCCCGCAATCGCAGTCAGGCTACCGGGCTCAAACACCCCAGTGACCTCGCGAATAGCAGGTGCAGCTCCGTACGAAACCGAGAGCTTATCGACGCGAATCGCTGCACTATTCATGGCAAAGCCACCGCCCAGCTTATCGCAAGCCACAGTGGAACCAAGGCTGCAGCCACCCCTACCAGCCGGTGCCACGCCGGCATGGCTAGCAGCGAGTTAAACGAGGTTTTTTGCATAGTCAGAAGGCATCCTCGGATTTTATTGATACGTTATAACGTACCACTTACCGATTCTCAGTGCATCCTGGATTTTTTCTTAGATGAAACATCACGCCCAGAACGGAAGAGAAAACCGATACGGAACAATAGGTTGCCAGGGAAACCGCCAGGGATTAGCAAAACGATATATGGTGCCCACGCGACCACTCACCTCAGAAAGATGAGGTTTCAGAACCTCCAGCCAGCCTGCAGGCTGCTTACCGCCAGTAGCGACGCTGCGCGGCTAGGGAGGAAGGGTACTGAGGGCCCTGTCAGCGACACTCTGTGGGTGAAAAGTCCTCAGTGATCTTAATCACCGCCTGGCTCAGATCTAGACAAGCTGCGAAATGAGAGTCACTATCTGAAATGTTATCTTATATCATTACGCAGGATCCATCATGAAACCCGGCATTCATCCCGACTACCGCCCCGTCCTTTTTCACGACGTATCTGCCAATGCGTTCTGGCTGATTGGTTCCACCATCGACACAGAGAAAACCTACGAGCACAGCGATGGGAAAACCTATCCCTATGTGACCCTCGACGTTTCCAGCGCCTCGCACCCGGTCTACACCGGCCAAGAACGCAAAGCGAAGACCGAAGGCCGTGTGGCCGGCTTCAATAAGCGGTTCGCAGCCTTCACCAGTAAGTAATGCGCATCGTCTAGCAGCTCTGCGCCCGCCCCATCTGGTATTTGTTCCGCAGCCCGATGTGCAAGCTCTCCCCGCTTGACCATGTCGGGCTGTTGACGACTGATCCTACATCGCTCCACGTATAGTTCACTGCCCAGCTCAGAGGTCGATAGTGAAATCAGCTGAAAATCCTGTGCGCTCACCTGGATATCCACGTGCGTTTGAAATCAGCCGACACCCCGAGACAACCGTATTCACAGAGTGATGCGTGTGGCCAAATATCCAGATGTCAGCTTGCTTGACTAGGTCATGCCACTGGTTGAAATAAGCCGCACCTAGATGGCCATCATGGCCCTCACCTGCTACTTCCTGGATCGGGCAGTGATGGGTGATAGCGACTGTCCTCCCTTCAAATTGCTTAGAGAGCTCTCCCGCAAAAAACTCACGCGCGACGATGTTCCGAGCGATAAGATCGACGGGGCGAAGCTTCCTGTAGCCCTCTCCGATCCTGATTCTCTTGAAATCCGACATCCACTCGGCACCAATCCTCATCGCAGCGTTGTAATCGCCCGTGGCCGTGTAGTCTGTCCACCCCGTCCCTACCAAAAACCTCGTGCTGCCAATAATGAGCACTTGATTGTCCACGACATGTACGTGCGCCGCAGCCATGTCACGCATTTTGCTGAGCGTTCGATCAATGTTGCCCTTGTAATGCTCGTGGTTCCCACAGACGTAAATAACGGGGCAAGTGAAGGTTTGATTTGCCCACAACACCCCCTGACCTCGCACCGAAATGTCTCCTGCCAGCACCACCAGATCCGGATCAATCTGGGGGGGCGTGAAGTCTTGAAACTCGAGGTGCAAATCAGAATAGATTAAAACTTTCATGTATCCCTCACGCGACAGCCAGAAGGCTAAGCACCGTCAGCCACTCTCGTCGTTATCGCTCTTGCGCGAAAGGACAAGTAGGTAGCCTTCAACCCGCCCCTCGCGACGAGTCATGCAGCGAAGCTGCCAGTGCCGCGGGCTGGCTCATAGCCTTACGTCACCAATCTCTCGCCCCGGCTCATAAGACCGCGGCAGTCGTTAACCACCTGATGGAGCGCTCCATCCCGCGATCAACCGGTTTTCCTGTGTCAATCTCCATCCGGGGACGATGGAGATAGCATGCCTCAATGAAATCCGGATTCACAGACTATAGAACTCCCAACCGGATCACTCAAGGTGACCAAGCGTTCGGCTTTGAGCGATCACGAGCCACCGCCCCTACGTGATAGAAGCTGCACACCATGAGCTGACACACCGAAGAGGCGGAGCGAAAAAATGAAGCAAACCGATTAGGTCAGAGCGAACGAAAGGCATCTGCCTGATTCGGCCATCGTCCTCCAAACAAGAAGTGCACAATTTATGCTCTGCAGCCATACTCGACACAGCTTTGAAGGGGTCGAAGAGCAATCGGATTGGCTCCGACAGGTTCTGGCGCACCTAACTGGGATATTGCTGCACACCATACGCGCCTCACTTAAAATCTGATTTTCTAACTCCCTTAGCAAGAGGCTATCGTGAAGACATTTACAGCTCGGACGCTAGTAGAATTCGTAGAGATCATTGATGGTTTGAAGGCCGACGAACCCAATTCGTTGTGGTTCCGGGGTCAATCTAATGCTAGTCACCAGCTCGTGCCTGGTGCCCTACGGAACATTCATCAATCTCACGACCACCTCGGTGAGGAGATTGACGACACGGTAGTAAGAATCAGTAGTGGCGGGATTTTCTCGGGCCCGGACTCTGAAAGAATGCTGCAGGAATTCAAACAGCTCGCTAGGCCCTTCCTCGAGCAACAACCATCGAACGACTTCGAATGGATGTTTATCGCTCAGCATCACGGCTTGCCCACAAGGTTGCTTGACTGGTCTACCAATGCTCTGGTCGCCCTGTACTTTGCGGCACAAGGCGCTCCAACACGCAAGGGTAATGGGGTCGCTGAGTGTAAGCGTTTTGAAGAAGACCACCTGAGTCATGAAGGCTTCGCCGTCTTCTCCATAGAGCCATCGAAAATTAATAAAAAAACAGTATTGACCGCCAGAACGATAGATATCGCCTCGGATGCAGAAGACTGGGACAAATATATCAACCCGATGCTCAAGGACACCACAACGCTCCCGGTCTGCATTACCGCCCCACACATGACCACTCGTATCCGAGCGCAAAGCGGTGTATTTACCCTACACGGCGCACAAATTCCACCGCTTGATTATTACACCGCCTTGCAAGACCTCATCACAAAGATCTTTATACCTTATACGGCTACAAAAGATATTTTGGCAAGCCTGGCAAGAATAGGTATTAACGAAAGCTTTATTTACCCCAGCCTCGACTCAATTGCCAAGGATATAGCAAACGCCGCTAACCTGAGATATGCAAGCTCACGTAGCAAAAAGGCAGCTAAACGAGCCGATCGTTAAATAGTGTGTGCCGCGAACTGAATCGCCCTTCGCCTCCCACCCCGTCAACTTCAATGCTTCATTCAAGCATGCGGCGCTCGGGGTTTCGAGGCGTAGCACGCGAGCAGCTTGGGCGCCTCGATCCATGCCTCCCACAGCGGCGGATTTGGCGCTCAGTTCAGGATTGAAACTTCAATCCAACGAACTCCGCGCTGTCCGCGCATCGCACACCCCTTGGCGCTGCCGGGTCGTAAACTAATTCACTGCAAAAGCAATCGCTGCTAGCACAGGATAGATTCTATGCGAGATCTACGTTTCAGTCGTACTTTTACTCTATTACAGCAAGAGGGGCTTCTAGCTAGAACATCCCTATTATCAGGAATCGACCTGCTATTAAAAGCCAATCTCGACGAAACGAAAACAGGCAATTTCTATTCAGCATTCTTCCAATTAACAATTGGGATAGAACGACTATTAAAACTTGTAATAATCACGAATCACATGTTAGAAAACAACTATAAACCTCCGACCGACGATGAGCTACGCAAGAAATACGGACACAACATTGAGTCGACGTATCTGCACGCACTATCCGTGAGGAAAAAGTGGGGACGTGAGAAAATAATCGCACCAGAACCTGACAGCATTGAGGAAAAAATTCTCGATTTCCTGGAGAGATTTGCGAACAAATCACGCTACTACAATCTTCGCGAGCTCAACAACACCACCGAAGACCCCGGCCCACTGGGAGACTGGTATTCCATCTGCACAGAAATCGCAGACAGTGAAATAGGGTATGCAAGACTCAACAAATCAGCCGAGAAACTCATGTACCAACTGGATCGAGCAGGGTTGGTAGGCTACTCTCCGACGTTTGGATTCGATGGCCATCCAATGACAATTTTCGACTACTATTGGAGAATGCATATAGTACAAAAAGCCGCCCCGCGCCTGGTGTGGAAGATCGTGCAGTTCATCAAGCCACTGTACAACGCTCTAAACTATATCGCGCACGAGGCTATGGAGTACGAGAACAGGAAACAATTGAAACTGCCCGTTATTCCTCATCTATACGAATTTTTCGTCTTTTCGCTTGCCACAAAATCTGACACCATGCGTAGAAAGTCGTGGAGCCGAATCTTTCTTGATTAGCCTTGCCGATGAAGACCGACCTACGCCAACGCGGCCAATGATCTCGAACATCAATTGGCCGTGAGTCATTTCGAAAAGCTAGGAAAATGAAGTGTCATTTAGGGCTATTGCAGCAAATCCAAATTTAGTAATTGTTTAGAAAATCTGTCTATAAATTTCCGAGCAACTCGAATACCATCAGATAGCTCAGCTTCACTCACCTCATGAGCCCGGTGGATAATTCCATCTCGGCGACCGATCAGAGAGCTGAGCTGGTCGCGGTGTGGCAGGCGCTGGGGTACTGCTATCACGCCAATACGCTGGAGTGCATCCTGCAACGCTCTCATCGCCTCCCTAGGGCCAAGCGTTTCAGTGCCATTCTCCTTGAATGCTGATAGCGCCAAGTCCTCTCGTCGTTCGAACAATCCATAGAGAAACATTTCGACTGAGTGGACTGTCGCAATGGCAGCAAGCCTGCGGTTATTTGCCCCACCTTCCCACTGCAGCTCTTCTGCCTTCCTGAAAAAATCCCTAGCCATTAACAAGAAACCGTCCACTTGCGCAAGCATTTGAGTCTTGTTGGCAAGGTAAGTTAAGACCACCCCAATAGTGAAGTGAGTGTTCCACGGTTCCGCCTCCCAACCGCCTAAATCTGTCTGCTGTGACAGCACCCAAGACTCACCGGCCTCTAGCAAATGTGGTACGTCGCCGGCCTGAGCTGATCTTCGGATAGCCTCCAAGGACAAGACAGTACTGATTAGATCAGGCTCTTCGTCACCTTCATTTCGAGGAAAGCTATTGCTATCCGGGAGAGTTTTAGTAAGCAGCCAAGCGACAGCCCTTCCAATTGCCTCGTGGTATCGGTCATCACCCAACCGCTGCAATGCGACCGTTGCGTAAGCAGTGACACGAACACTCCCAGGGTCAGCCTGCTCTGCCCTCCAACAACCAGACAAATCTTGACGACGGATCAGTCGGTCAGTCAGAACCGCCGTCTCTCTGCGCAGATGTGCGATCACGGTGCGGCTTTGGCTACAACGCCACAGGGCATAACCTATTTCTTCGATTCGCCCTCCCCGATCTTCCTCACCGCCAAGCTCGATCAGTTGTTGAGCACACGCTGCTAATGCTCCCTCAAACCGCTCTCTCTCGGTTGGACTGCCGTATAGGCTCAAAAACCAAGCGACGGAGAATTGCCAATCCTCAGGAAGGTCTCGCCCTGCTGCGTCTCGTTGTATCACAGCCTCCAAAGCCCTTCGCCCTTCCGCAGTTCGGGGCTCAATGCCAAGAAGCGGAAAGAGTTCTGGCGTAGGGTCACGAAGAATCCTGGCTGGAAGCAATGCCATTGCCTTCTCTAGAGACGGTGGGAAATCCCCCAATTCTTCTACCAGCGCAGCGGCAACACGAGGGCGGTCACGTTGAGTTTCGGCATATTCAGCGGCAACCACCGTCACTGATCGCGCAAGTCTTTCAGGAGTGCCGGTCGCAATTAATTCAGCGGGAAGATCACCATCTTTCACTGCCCAGTGAGTTCGATGCTGCTCGAATTGGCCAATGTCGAGTTGATCCGACATGCTCAAAACGCTTGATCTGTCTAGGTAGGCATGTTGCTCGTCGGGCTCAAAACCAAACGTGAGATCGTTCCCTCTTCGAACTATGTTGCGTATCCGCCCGTGCCGAACCGTTCGGGAATGGCGGCCACCAGCGCCCACCTCGTACATCAGCAGTGCAGGCACTTCTTCAAGGCGACGCAGGGATTCAGGGCTAGTCGGGTCGATGTCAGCAGCCTGATGACCGCTATATTCCTTGAATCGGCCCAACGCCATCGAGTACGGCTGGGTCTCCCACATCTCGCTATGACCGGCTACCAGCAGGTTGAACATCCCTATTCCTCCAAGCGACTGAGCACGCCGGCAGATTAGCACAGCAAAATGCCTGGCTCATAAAGTAGCTACAGACCTGGAGGATCCGCTTAGCACATCTCCTCAGATCTTCTCGGCATCGCGCTGTCGTTGCCGAAAACGCTTCATGAAATCAGCATCCACCAGCTCATCCACCGATAGGTCAAGACCACAGTTCATAAGCGAAGCGACGCTGCTATCTGAAAGCGCGAAGTCATCTGGTACAAAGCCATATTTACTAACCCGGCAGTCATCCAAGCGGGCCAGAAACGCCTTCACGAAATCTGACAGTCCAGATTTCCGGCTTTCGGTGGCAGCTGCAGTGGCGTCGCTGTTAGCGGTGATCTCTGCCATTTCCGCATCAGTACCGATGGCCTGTACGACCTCGCTCAGTGAAGACCAGTACTTCAGGTCATACTGGTGAGTGAGTTGATCAAGCTTCTCCTTCACGTGGCATTCGTAGAGGTAATTGTGTTCTGACGCTTCGTGCATCAAATCGAGGATGTGATGCTCGGTACCTGATCTGAAGCCTGAATGGTTATGGAGATGATCTCGACGATCCAGCAGGGCGGTCAATTGATCGGCAAGGTTGCTGATCCGAGCATTCACTCCAGCCAATTCCTTACGTGCTTTCCGAGCCTGACGGATCTTTTCAGGGCTCCAGCCGTCGGCAGTGTGCAGGAAGGCGTCCCAGAACACATAGAGCGCTCGCGGCTTCTGTGCCAGCGCCACGTAGACCTCTTCGTAAACGCCACCCAGCTCAATGCGCCGTTTGAGCATGTCGTGGATGATGATGCGCATGTTTGGCCAGATATTGCGGGCCTCGAGGTCTTCCATCATCTCGCGCAGGAGGGCTTCGGAGCGTTGAACCGCTTCGGTGGTAGCTTGGGACACTTGGGTGATACCTGTATGGAGAACGTGTGTGTAGGCTATCGCCTCATCCGAAAGCCTTCCGTACCTATCGGGATTTCTTTTTAGCACCAATAGGTACCTGCTCATGTTGAGCTGCTCCGAACACGCGGCAGGTTGTGGTGTGAAAATTGCGAGGTTGCTGGATTTATTTGAGCGCCTCGTACCCTGCCTACGCCGACAAGGAACGCAAACCTAGACCGAAGCTCCCGTAGCTGGCTGAGCGAGGTTGAAGTTCGGTGACGACAAGACTGCTTGAAGAACGAACGACCCTGAGCCTGCGCGGTGCACTAAACGCAACCGACCTACCAATTCGGCTTGCGTAAAACGAAGGATAATCTTCGCCCCCGTCACCGCATGATCCGCCTCTCAAGAACGCTTCTCAATTTTCGTGGAAAGAACAGCCTCTGCTCTGAACGACTTGTAGATCTGGTTCTTGGGCAGCCGCGGGCCCTGGCGCCCGATCGGCGGCACCGCATAATCCTCATCGCCAAGCGCCCTGTCCCAGGTAGGGCTTGGAGTAAAAGAGTACATTTGTACTCACCTGCTTTGAGCGCCTTATGAGCCTGCTTCCCAGCAGTTAGATCTAGGTCTAAAAGCATCAGATGCTCCAGACCGAATGTCACTAAAAGCAAACCGCTCTGATAGACTGACCAGATCGATTTTCCTGAATCGTGCGGTCGGCTCGCAAAGGCACTAGCCACAGGTAGTTCATCCCCGCATGTTAACTCGCATGCTTTCTACGAAGGTCAGAAGCAGCCGACATTCTGATGGAGGAGAATGCTATGCGCGTTCCTATATTTGAAGCTGACATGCTTCGTAACGGAGCCTTCAAACGAGCGGCCAAGAGAATTCAGCAGCATTGGCCAGGAGCTGATCAGCTCGGGCTCATGGAGGCCCACGAAATCTTGGCGAAAGGACTTGGTTATCAGGACTGTCATGATCTCCAGCGTTCTGTTCTGCCTACTGCTGATGATGTGCCAGCCCAGTGCCCTCCCCTCAGTGATGTTAGGGGGCGCATACTAATCGCCATTAGTGGACATCCTACGGGGGCTCGTGCCTTGCGAGCTGAGATGAATGCCCTGGTGGCTTCTCTCTTGCTTCAGCGGCTTCAGACGTATCTACAGCGTGATCTTGGGCAGGCGACTCAGGTAAAGGCACCTCAGATACCGGCCATGTCGACAAATGCATACAGACATCATTCATCTACGCCGGAAGCCATTACAAGCAGGCGAATCCTCACGCTTCAAGAGCTCGCTAGGTTGCGCGAGGTGGTTGAGGAGAACGGGCGCCTCAGAGATCAATGCGCATGGAGGCTGTTGTTGGAGGGCTTACGAGCCTCAGAAATTCTATCAGCTAGAGCAGCCAATCCAATTGTGGTGCACATGAGCAAAACTGTGGCTCAGCCACTTCAGCCCATGTCACTCAGCCCTGCCCTGGTGAAATCCCTTACTCAGCTTGTTCAGAAAGAGGGCATCAAGACTGGCGAATACATTTTCAAGAATTCGCGAGGCGATGGTCGACTTAGCATGGCTACGCTTGCCTCACTTTTTCAAAGCACTTTAAGTAAGGCCGGCCTTGAGGGGTCAATCGGCATGCATGGCGTTCGTAGATCGGTTCTCTTCCACCGGAGTCAGACCCTGCCTGATCCGTCCCATTGATGCATAGCCTTCATTGCCAGTTCTGTTTACGTCGCTAGACAGGCAACCCTAAGAGAAGCGAGGTGGCTTTTAGCGCCTCACTTCTCTGATCCCGTTAATCTATGGCGTCGCTCAAGCGTGAAGTTCAAAGCGGCTGGTGAGGAACTGGCTCAGCGCAAAACAGCTGTCGGAGCTGGTCTCAAGGCTTCTCAATCAGCTTTAAGGCATCATCGTAGGCCTCGTCTAACGCATCCTCCTCGCTGTCCACGTTATAGATCTCACAGAGTGAAGGACGTGGATCCTCATCAACGTCATCTTCTGCCTCCTCATCTTCATAATCACTCATGACGGTTACTCCTGGTGAACGGGCGCAGGTTTGAGAATCTGATTTACGACTGCATCAGCTTGCTGCGTCGCCTGCTCAACCTCCTGCGCAAGATTTACGTCTTTGGTGACGATCGCGTTGTTGATCGCAGCCCAGGATTGCACATCCTGTGCGCTTTGCTGAACGCCTTGCCGCTCTAGCGCTTTCTGAAGCAGGTGCGACGCCACCTCAGCGTTGTATGCCTGCTCCAAAGCCGCGTACTGGGTGTATGTGCGAGCAGATTGGCGGTGCCAGCAGCTGGGAGAGCTGGAGAAGTCACCTTTGGGTCGTCACTGGCCATGATTGAGCCCTCAGATACTGATTCGGCGTACCTATCATTTCAGCAAAGCAGTGATGGGTCGCACCCACAACCCCTTCAGATGAACGTCACTACGCGAACCAGCGCTACGCCCTTGCATCGTCAGCAGCGGGCTGACTTTAAGAGCGCTGGTCGAAGCGGCAAAATGCCGTGTTCACTTGTCATAAAGTAGGTGCCCGAGTGAACGACTACGATTTTTCGCGTCTGAACGACAAAGAATTCGAGGTACTCTGCACCGACCTCATCGGTGCTGCAGAAGGCGTGCGTCTCGAGCGCTTTAAGCCTGGTCGAGATGCTGGCGTAGATGGCCGCTACTTTAAGCGACTCCCCTCCCCACCCTGCGCTTCACCAACACGAAAAGTGGCTTCAGCTTAGGAGGGATAAGAATCGCAGGACAGCTGTTGGGCGTCTGAAATCAGTTCCTCTACACGCCTAGCCCGTGAGGCAAACCGATCAACACTACCGGGTCTATCGATGAGCCCAAGCTTCGGTGTTGCGCCTCATCCCGACATCCAGCCATCCCCCTGACCTCATTCTGCGGTGGTATCTTACCCCTCTACCATGGAGTGAGTACCCGAGTGAACGATCACGATTTTTCCCGCCTTAACGACAAAGAATTCGAAGTGCTCTGCGCTGACCTACTGAGTGCTAAGAAAGGTGTGAAATTTGAGCGATTCAAGCCTGGCCGGGATGGTGGGGTTGACGCACGCTACGTTACTGACTCCGGGGCTGAGTGGATTCTTCAGGCCAAGCACCGCCCTGGCTCAACTTTGCCTCAGCTTGTAACGCATATTCGTAACTCAGAAGCACCCAAAGTGGCCACACTCAACCCCGAGCGCTACATTCTCGTGGTTTCCCATGGACTAACGAGGTTGAACAAGGACGAACTGATCGAGGCTCTGAAAAGCTGCGCTACATGCCCGATTGAGGTATATGGTAGAGAAGACCTTAACGATTTTCTTGCAGATCACCCTGCGGTAGAGCGTCGGCATTTCAAGCTGTGGATCAGCAGCGCAAATGTCTTAGAGAGCATGCTCAATAATGCTATCAATGGCCGCAGCGAAGCTATACTTTACGACATCGCCGAGCAATCTAAACTCTTCGTGCAGACGAAAAACTTCGAGTTAGCGGTCGAGTTAATGGAGACGCTTGGCACGGTAATCATCACAGGCCAAGCGGGCATTGGTAAAACCACATTGGCAGAACAGCTGACTCTGCTTTTCGCGAGCGATGGCTTTGAGCTTGTTTGTATCAGCAAAGATATCGAAGAAGCTGAGCAGGCTTACAACCCTTCGAAAAAACAAATTTTCTATTTCGACGACTTTCTAGGTCGAAATTATCTGTACGCACTGAAGGGCCATGAGGGCACCCAAATCGTCCGATTTATTAAGCGGATCGCCCGTGACAGAGCTACGAAGAAATTCGTACTCACGTCCAGGTCTACGATTTTGAACCAAGGGCGGTTACTCAACGACACGCTGACACACAACCATATTGATAGGAATGAGATGGAAATCAAAATTGATTCCCTCTCTAACATTGACAAGGCCAGAATGTTGTACAACCACATCTGGCACTCGGGACTTTCGACGTCACGTATTGATCAATACTACATGAAGAAACGCTACTGGAAAATTATTCACCATAGAAATTTTAACCCTAGGCTTATCCAGTTCATCACTGACCCTCAGCGTTCAGAAGATATAGCTCCTGAAGGCTATTGGAGCTATGTACAGGGTATGCTAGCCAACCCTGAAGAAATTTGGCAACATCCTTTCGATGCGCAGCTAGACGACTTTGGGCGCTTCCTAGTGCTACTCATAGCTTTCAATGACTCAAGCATAGATGAGGATGATCTTGCCTCCGCGTATGCTAGGGGCCTGGATATGCCCGCACATGCGAGCTTTGAAGGAAAACGAGATTTTTTTTATGCAGTAAAGCACTTATCAAACTCTATGATCATTAGGGTTCTTAGCAAAGAAAGGGTCTATTACAAGCTCTTCAACCCATCGCTAGGCGACTTCTTGATCAAGCGTTATGCCAAAAATTTTGGACACCTGGCGAACATATTTAAAAGCCTGCGCAGCCGGAGCGCTATTGAAGTAATTAATGACATGTCTCTCAACGATCTCATCACGCGCAATGCCAAAGATGAAATGATCACCTCCTTGTTTGCGCACGAAGAGAGCCTGGAATTCAAGGCGAGCCACCCGGAATACATCTCCAGACTCTACCTTCACGCTAACAGAGCGCGCTCTACTTGGTGGACAACAAGCATCACAATCACGGACGAGGACACCGAACAATTCCTGAATGTTATACATTCAATCATGAGCAGCCCGATATCGGAAAATTACTTAGAGTGCCTAGAGCTTGTCGTAAAGGCCGCAAATCTCAGTCTAATTTGCCCTGACTCCCTTCTCACTTTCACCATGAAGGTTATCGGATTCGGGATGGGAAGGGAGGAACTTCAGGAGCTTGGTAAGCTAGTAGCTACGCTGGAAGCGAACGATATCTATGATGCCAGTGACCCCCTCTTAAATTACGCTCATCAGTTACTGCTCGACGCGACTCCGGATGCATTTGATGACGGTGATGTTTTTGTGGGTGGTGACAACTACTCCACTGCGCGTAGCAATCTGACAATCCTCATAAAAGAGACATATACAAGCTGGCAGCTTGAGCCGACAGACGCCATGATCGAAGAGATAATTGGGGCATTTAATATTCCTGAGCGGCAGATGTACTACTTTGAAGCCGACGAGCAAGAATATGTCTCTCCAAGAGCGGCTCAGCACTGGGAGGAAACGATGACCATCGATCAGTTGTTCTCAAGGGACGGTTGAGATACCAAGGGGAGATTTGGCTGGTTCAAGATCAGCTTCAGGTTGTTCGGGAAGGACAGATTTTCGACGAACGCCAGGTGGTAGATTCAAGACCGTGGCACCTACCGGCGGTGGGATTTGAGACAAGCACCAGGTGATGCCATAGGCTGGCCAGCAAGAACAGATTGGAGCTAGCCTCCGGCGATCTGATTGCAGGAAAAAGGCTGCAGGCCTTTCAATCCGGGGGTCTGGAGGTACAATGGGCGATGTCACACTCGTTGACGAGATTTGCCTGATCCTGGTGCATTCCACAAAACGTGTGGAAAGGCGTCGAACCCGACCTGCACCCCTACGGCGCCTGTTATCACGACCTGGCCGAGCGCCGCTCCACCGGTGTGATCGAATACCTCAAGGTGCAGCAGGTAGGTGCAGTGATCGTCGGCGGCCTGGCCCTGGATTACTGCGTCAAGACCACCGCCCGGCAATTGCGCCAGGCGGGCTTCCAGGTGCTGCTGTACCTGCCGGCCTGCCGCGCCCTCACCCAGGCCGGCGCCATCGAAACCTGCGGCGCGCTGTCAGCAGAGGGTGTGGTGCTGTGCGGGGATGAAGCCGCCCTCGACCACCAATTGGCTTTGATCAAGGAGCAGCGCTCATGAGCGACAGTGTTTTCGGCCCACGCATCATCCAGAATTTGCTGGACACCGACTTCTACAAGATCACCATGATGCAGGCGGTGCTGCACAACTACCCCAATGCCGAGGTGGAGTGGGAGTTCCGTTGCCGCAACGGCGAGAACCTGGCCCCATACCTGGCCGAGATCCGCTACCAGGTAGAGCAACTGGCCGAGGTCAGCGTCACCCAGGACCAACTGGCCTATCTGGAAAAAATCCCGTTCATCAAACCCGACTTCATCCGTTTTCTAAGCCTGTTCCGTTTCAACCTGCGCTACGTACAGGTTGGTCTGGACGATGCCGGGCAGCTGGCCATTCGCGTTCGCGGCCCGTGGCTGCACGTGATCCTCTACGAAATCCCGCTGCTGGCCATCATCAGCGAAGTGCGCAACCGCTATCGCTACCGCGAAGTGGTGATCGAACAGGTGCGCGAGCGGCTGTACCAGAACCTCGACTGGCTCAAGGCCGAGGCCAGCGCCGACGAACTGGCGGGCTTCCAGCTGGCCGACTTCGGCACCCGCCGGCGGTTCTCGTACCGGGTGCAGGAAGAGGTGGTGCACATTCTCAAGCGCGACTTCCCCGGCCGCTTCGTCGGCACCAGCAATGTGCACCTGGCCCGCGAATACGAACTGCGCCCCATCGGCACCATGGCCCACGAATGGTTCATGGCCCACCAACAGCTGGGCCCACGCCTGGTGGACAGCCAGGTGGCGGCGCTGGAATGCTGGGTTCGCGAATACCGCGGCTTGCTGGGCATCGCCCTCACCGACTGCGTCACCATGGACGCCTTCCTTGGCGACTTCGACCTGTACTTTGCCAAGCTCTTCGACGGCTTGCGCCACGACTCTGGCGACCCACTCGCCTGGGCAGAAAAGGCCATTGCCCACTACGAGAAACTGGGTATAGACCCCATGAGCAAGACGCTGATCTTCTCCGACGGGCTGGACTTCACCAAGGCCCTGGCACTGTACCGGGCGCTGCACGGGCGCATTCAAGTGAGCTTTGGTATCGGGACCAAGCTGACGTGCGATATACCGGGCGTGGAGCCGATGAACATGGTGATCAAGATGACCGCGTGCAATGGCGCCCCGGTGGCCAAGATCTCGGACAGCCCAGGGAAGACGCAGTGCAGGGATGAGAACTTTGTGGGGTATCTGCGGCATGTGTTCAACGTGGGGTGAGGGTAGCAGAGGCGGCAGAACAAACCGCCTCGACTACGCCTATAACTGCAACGCCCGTATCGAAGTTGTAATCGCCCGCGCGCACTCCAGCACTGCGGGCCCTAGCCGCCGCTCCGCTTCCTCCACCGTCCACCGGCTGGTGGGCGCCACCACGTGCACGGCCGCCACGGGCAAACCCTCGCTGTTGCGCACGGGCGCCGCGAGGGCCATGTCCCCGAGGAACAATTCCTCGCAGTTGGTCGAAAACCCGTCCCTGCGCGCCTGCTCCACCCGCTCGAGGATGTCGTCCAGGCCAACCCGTGTCTGGCGCGTGTGCTGCACGAAGGTGCAGCCGCTCAGGTGTTGATGGGCCTGCTCGCGCGGCAATGCGCTCAGGTACGCACGCCCGGAGGCTGTGCAGTACATGGGGATACGGCTCCCAAGGGGCATATGGATGGGGATGAACTTGGGGCCCACGAACCGGGCCACGTAGATCATGTCGTCTGCCACCGGCTCGGTCAGGTTGGTGGTTTCGCCGGTCACCTGGGCAAGCTCTGCCAAAAACGGGTTAGCCACGTCTACCAGGGTGTTCGATGC
Source organism: Pseudomonas sp. S36 (assembly GCF_016647875.1). Classification (NCBI taxonomy): domain Bacteria; kingdom Pseudomonadati; phylum Pseudomonadota; class Gammaproteobacteria; order Pseudomonadales; family Pseudomonadaceae; genus Pseudomonas; species Pseudomonas sp. S36. Next base: position 192,625 of record NZ_JACVVG010000003.1, read on the forward strand.
CAGGTAGTTATAACCAATCTCCATCACTTCGGGCGTTAGCTGAAAACGCTTGGTGATTGCGTTCTTGCGCACGTAGCCCAGGGCCTCGAGGGTGTGGACCATGCGCTGGGCGGAGCTTTTATTGATGCCGGCTGCCTGGGCAACTTCAGCCAGGTTCATTGTTCTGCGCCGCGCATTGAACGCCTTCAAAACCGCCAACCCCTTCTCAAGGGATTGATTAAACAGGGCATTTTCAATGTCACTCACGGTTTTTCACCCCATGCGTATCGGTATGCGATATTTATAAATCTCTTTACGATTTTTGTAAATCAATTATATTCGACTCAAGGCCCCTGCCCTGATCCAAGGCCTCACTCTTTCGATAACGACAAAAATCACGAAATCAGGAGTCCACCCCATGCGTTCACAACTTCGTGCACTCACTTGCGCTGCCGCCCTGGCAGCCAGCTTCATCACCGGTACTGCCTTCAGCGCAGACACCTACCGGGTCGGTGCCACAGCCACCGGCGTGCCTTTCACCTTCCTGGATGTGAAGAGCAACCAGATACAAGGGATGATGATCGACTCGGCGCAGGCCATCGCCAAGGCAGGCGGGTTTGACGTGACCATCTTGCAGAACAACTTCTCGGCACTGATCCCCTCACTCACGGCGAACAAGATCGACATCATTTCTGCAGCCATGCTTAAAACCCCAGAGCGGCAGAAAGTGGTGCAGTACTCCAAGCCGGTGTATGAGTACGGCGAGGCGCTGGTGGTCAACCAGGATGACAACGGCACCTACACCAGCATGGACGACTTCAAGGGTGAAGTGGTGGGCGCGCAGGTCGGCACGGTGTTCATCGACGAGCTCAAGCGCCGTGGCATCTACCAGGAAGTCAGGGGGTATGACTCCATCTCCGACCTGCTGCGCGACCTGGCCCTGGGGCGAATCAAGGCGGGCTTTGCTGACAAGCCGATCCTCACTTACCAGGCGTCTCAGGGCTTGCTGAAAAAAGTACGCCTGGTTGACGGCTACAAACCCAGCCTCAACGGCGAAGTGTGCCTGATCGTGCGCAAAGGCGACCAACAGCTGCTGGAACAGATCAACCGCGGCATCGATGCGGTAAAAGCGGACGGCACGCTGGATGCGATCATCGCCAAGTGGCACATCAACTGACGCCATCACGCGCGTCAGGCGCCTACCGGACAAGCGGGTACTTCTATGTTTCTGCAGAACGCTCTGGACTTTCTCCCTGTGTTGCTGGAAGGGGCAGTGGTCACGGTTAAAGTGACCGCGCTGTCGTTCATTCTCAGCTCGGTCATCGGGCTGGTGTTTGCCCTGATGATGGTGTCGAACAGCAAGCTCATCGCCAGGACCGGCTACACACTCGTCAACATCATCCGCGGGCTGCCGATCATCGTGCAGCTGTTCTACATCTACTTCGTGCTGCCCGACTTCGGCATACAGCTGAGTGCGTTTCAAGCGGGTGTGATCGGCCTGGGCATCGCCTACTCGGCTTACCAGGCCGAGAACTTCCGCGCGGGTATCCAGGCAGTGCAGCAAGGGCAGATCGAGGCCGCCGAATCGATCGGCATGCGCGGGGCGATGATCATGCGCCGGGTAGTGCTGCCACAGGCCTTCAAGATCGCCCTGCCACCCTACGGCAATACCCTGGTGATGATGCTCAAGGATTCCTCGCTGGTGTCCACCATCACCGTGGCGGAAATGACCCGGGCCGGCCAGCTGATCGCATCGTCCACCTTCGAGAACATGACGGTTTATACCTTGGTGGCCCTGCTTTACCTGGCGTTGAGCCTGCCACTGTCGTATGGGTTGCGGCGGCTGGAAGCCCGCCTTGGGACGAGGAACAACGCATGATCAGTATCAAGGCGCTGCACAAAAGCTATGGGTCCACCCGCGTGCTCGAGGGTATCGACCTGGAAGTGAACAGCGGCGAAGTGGTGTGCCTGATCGGGCCCTCCGGCTCGGGCAAGTCCACCCTGCTGCGCTGCATCAACGGCCTGGAAACCTACGAGGGTGGCGACATTCTGGTGTCGTCCGAGCGGGTAGACCGGCACGCCAGGTCGATCCACACCATCCGTACCGAAGTGGGCATGGTGTTCCAGCGCTTCAACTTGTTTCCGCACCGCACTGCCCTGCAGAACGTGATGGAAGGCCCGGTGTACGTGAAGAAAGAGAGCCCGGCCGCCGCCCGCGCGCACGCGGTGGAACTGATGGAAAAGGTGGGCCTTGGCCATCGCCTGGATGCCTACCCGGATCAACTGTCGGGTGGCCAGCAGCAACGCGTGGCGATTGCACGGGCCTTGGCCATGCGGCCCAAGGCGATTCTGTTCGACGAACCTACCTCCGCGCTCGACCCCGAACTGGTGGGCGAAGTGCTGGGCGTTATGCGCACCTTGGCCAAAGAGGGCATGACCATGGTAGTGGTCACCCACGAGATGGCCTTCGCCAGGGAGGTTTCCGACAAGGTGTGCTTCCTGTACGGCGGCAAGATCGTGGAAGCGGGTGTGCCGCAGGATGTGTTCGGCTGCCCTGCTCACCCGCGCACCCAGGATTTCCTGCGCCGTCTTCTCAACAGCAGCGAGCCACAGGCATGAGCGTACAGTCATTTTCCATGCCCCCGTCCCTGTGGGCTGCCACGGCGCAGCCGGGGCCGCAAACGCCGCCGCTGACAGAGGACAAACAGGTCGATGTGGCCATTGTCGGGGCCGGTTATACGGGCCTCACCACAGCGCTGCATTTGGCTAGCGCTGGCACAGCCACCTGCGTACTGGATGCAGGTGAGCCAGGCTGGGGTGCCTCGGGGCGTAACGGCGGGCAAGTGATTCCGGGCCTGAAGTACGACCCGGACGAGCTGATGAAGCTGTTCGGTGATGAAAAAGCGGAGGCGATCATTCGCGTTGCCGGGGGTGCTGCGGATGAAGTGTTCAAGCTGATAGACCGCTACGGCATCGACTGCGATGCGGTACGCCAAGGCTGGATACAACCTGCCTGCACCCCAGCGGCCATGCGCGCCATCGAACAGCGGGCCCAGCAGTGGCAGCGCAGGGGCGTTGCGGCTGAGCTGCTCGATGCACGCGGCGCTGCTGACCGCATCGGCAGCCAGGGCTACCTGGGCGCCTGGGTCGACCCCCGCGCCGGCAGCGTGCACCCGCTGAAGCTGGCACGGGGGCTGGCCCGTGCCGCACTCCATCACGGCGCTGCAATACATGGCCGTACCCGCGTCACCGGCCTTAAACGCGAGGGCAATCAATGGGTGCTCACCACCGAACAGGGCGCCCGGGTCACCGCGCAACGTGTGGTGCTGGCGACCAATGGCTATTCGGATGACCTGTGGCCCGGCCTGAGGCAAACCCTCATCGCGGCCAACAGCTTCATCGTATCCACACCGGTGCTACCCACAGCACTGGCGCAGCAGATCCTGCCGCAGGGCGAAGTCTGCTCGGATGCCCGCCGCTTGCTGCTGTACTACAAAAAGGACGCGCAAGGGCGGCTGCTGCTAGGCGGCCGCGGGCCGTTTTCCGAGCCGCGCTCGCCAGACGACTTCAACCAGCTCAAGCGCGCCGTCACGGCCTTGTTCCCGCAGCTGGAAGGGATCGGCTTCGAGCATCACTGGAGCGGCAGGGTGGCACTGACCCGGGACTTCCTGCCGCACGTGCACGAGCCGGCGCCAGGGCTCAGCATTCTGCTGGGCTACAACGGCCGCGGCATCGCCATGTCGACAACGCTGGCCCGTCATTTGTCGGGTCACCTGCTGGGCGCCTCGGATGACCTGGTGTTTCCGGTCACGCCAGTCAACCCGATCCCGTTCCACGGCTTGCAGCGCCTGTACCTTGGCGCGGGCATTGCCTGGTATCGGTTGTTGGATACCTTTGGTTGAAGGATCATCTGAACAATTAGCCGTTGCGGTGGAACCGCTGAGGCTAAGCTTGCATCTCTCGCAGAAGCTGAAGAGGAATGGGTATGCAAAGCACTGCCTACGAAGGTGGCTGCCTGTGCGGCTGGATCAGGTACAAAGCCCTGGCCCCCGCGATACAGCCACACACCTGTTCGTGCAAAACGTGCCAACGCCATACCGGTGCCGTGACGGCGGTGTGGGTGGAGTTCACACAGCAGAGCGTCACCTGGGTGGGTGGTGGTGGCGTGCCTTCCTTATTCAGGTCATCAGATTACTCCAGCCGGGCGTTTTGCAGCCGGTGTGGCAGTTCTGTCGGTGCCATTGACGATGATTCGACGGTCGCATTGCTCGTCGGTGGTTTTGACGACAATGACTTGGCAGAGCTGCAACCGAGGTTTCATGCGTTCGAAGACAAGCAGCCCCGCTGGTGGTGTGACGCCGGCACCAGATCGGGGCTGCCATAAATTGCCGTGGCGGTACGCCTGGCGTGTGCTTACACCGCCCGGTGTTCACCGTCTGGCCGAGGTATGACCCGCCCATTGCGGTCCAGGATCACGCCGGGCAAATCATGGCTCAGGGTTTCCCGTTCCTGGTAATGAATCACTGAACGTATCGCCTCGCCGCGTTTGAGCAGGTCGAAGGCGTGGTTCAGTGTTTCATGGTCCATGTTGTGAGTGATGTAAGGGTCCACGTTGATCTCCCCGCGCAGCCATTCATCCACCATGCCCGGAAGCTCGGAGCGCCCCAGTACGCCGCCGAAGGCGCTGCCTTTCCACACCCGGCCAGTTACCAGCTGGAATGGGCGCGTCGCGATTTCGTCCCCTGCCCCGGCCACCCCGATGATGATGCTCTCGCCCCAGCCTTTGTGGCAGCACTCCAGCGCCGCACGCATCAGTTCCACATTGCCCACGCACTCGAACGAGAAGTCCACGCCGCCATTGGTCATGTCGACGATCACGTCCTGCAGCGGCTCGCGGTAATCGCGGGGGTTCACGCACTCCGTCGCACCCAACGACAAGGCCAACGGGAACTTGTTGGGGTTCACGTCAATGCCGATGATGCGGCCAGCACCTTGCAGTACCGCGCCCTGGATGACCGCCATGCCGACGGCGCCGAGGCCAAACACGGCCACCGTGTCGCCTGGCCGAACCTTGGCCGTATTGCGCACAGCACCAATGCCGGTAGGGATCGCACAGCCCATGATCGACGCTTTGGCCAAGGGCGCTGCCGGGTCGATCTTGGCCACGGCAATCTCCGGCAGCACGGTGTATTCACTGAACGTGGATGTGCCCATGTAATGGAACAGGGTTTGCCCCTTGTAAGAGAAGCGGCTGGTGCCATCCGGCATGAGGCCCTCGCCCTGAGTCTTGCGGATCGACTGACAGAGGTTGGTCTTGCCGGATTTGATGAACGGGCAGTTCGGGTCTTCCGGGGTGTAGAGCGGGATAACGTGGTCGCCCGGCTTCACCGTGGTCACCCCACGGCCTACATCCTCGACGATACCTACACCTTCATGGCCGAGGATGCACGGGAACTTGCCCTCAGGGTCACGCCCCGACAAGGTGAAAACATCCGTATGGCACAGGCTGGTGGTGACGATGCGTACAAGCACCTCGCCTTCTTTCGGGCCTTCCAGGTCGACTTCTTCAAACTCCAGTGGCTGATTCGGGCCCCAGGCAATTGCGGCACGTGTTTTCATTGTTGAGCTCCGTTAGGTTATAACGTCTGCGACCTTACAGTATCTGTACGGCCCGCAACTTCCAACCCGGGTCCGTTGGCCACATGCGTCTGAAACCTGTCCGAAAACCACTGTCAAGGAAAAGCACCGATGACTCCCACCTGCAGCGGCACACGTCGCGTACACATCGTCATCTACCCAGGTTTCAAGGCGCTTGAAGCGATCGGCGCCCTCACTGTTTTCAATTATGCCAACGCGCAACTGGCCGCCAACGGTATCGCACCGCACTATGCGCTTCATCTGGTAGCGCCAAGCGGCGGCGCGGTCCAGTCCGATACCCTGGTGCACATGCAGGCCGAGGGCCTGCGCGACAGCCTGAAGCCGCACACGGCGCTGATCGTGGGTGCCCGGGATATAGACACGGCGGTGCAGCAGCATCGCTTGATCGTGGACTGGTGCAGGCATGCCGCCCACCAGGTCGAGCGGTTGGTAGGCGTGTGTTCGGGGGCCTTTTTCCTGGCCCAGGCGGGCGTGCTCGACACCCTGCAGGCCACCACACACTGGAGCGTGGCCAGCAGGCTCGCGGCAGATTTCCCGGCGGTCCAGGTCAATGCCGATGCCATCTTCATCCAGCAAGGGCGGATCTGGACCTGTGCCGGCGTGACAGCGGCCATCGACCTGAGCCTTGCGCTGGTCGAACAGGACCTGGGCCAGCCGCTTGCACTGAGTGTTGCCCGGGAACTGGTGGTGTACCTGAAACGGCCTGGCGGGCAATCCCAGTTCAGCCAGCACCTGGGCAGCCAGATGACCCCGCATGCCGGCGTCAAGGCACTGCAACTCTGGATACTCCAGCACCTGGACCAGCCCTTGACGCTGGAAGTACTGGCCAATCGCGCGAACATGAGCAGCCGCAATCTCAGGCGCGTGTTTCAGCGGGAAACCAACAGCACGCCTGCGGCGTTTATCGAACGGGCGCGGCTTGAACGGGCGCGGCGCCTGTTGGCAGACGGCGAAGCCGCACTAAAGCGTGTGGCAGCGCAGTGCGGGTTCACCTCGGAGGACAACATGAGGCGGGTGTTTCAACGCCACCTCGGGGTCACGCCCAAAGCCTACAAGGTTCAGTACAACGGCCCATGACGGGCTATCACGTCACCCCACGTTGCTGTACATCGCCGCTATCAGGCTGCCTGGCGGTGGCCGGGTCCGGAAGTAGCCTTCTATACCCGCCAAGATCGCCTGGGTGATCTTGTCCTGGTGCCGGCTGTCATGCAGCCGCTGGCAGTCGGTTGGGTTGGAGATGAAGCCGGTTTCCACCAGTATCGACGGCACAGCAGCCGACTTCAGCACGGCAAAGCCTGCCTGCTCCACCCGCGCCTGATGCAGGCGGGCGATACCGCCCAGTTGTTCGAGCACAGCATGGCCAAGGTCCAGGCTGGTGGAGATCGTTGCATTCATCGCCATGTCCAGGAGCACCCCGGCGACCATGGGGTCATCCTGTTGCAGCTTCACCGCCAGCCCTCCCCCCACCGCATCCGCACCGTTTTCACGTGCTGCCATCCAGCGCGCCATCGAGGAGCTGGCGCCGCCCTGTGAAAGGGCGAACACCGAGGCCCCTGAGGCGGTAAGCCTGGGCGCCGCGTCGGCATGGATCGAAATGAACAGGTCGGCATTCAGCCGCTGCGCCACCTCGGCACGTTTACGCAGGGGGATGAACACGTCATCGCTGCGCACCAGCCGGGCCTTGTAGCCCTTCTGCGCGTCCACCCGCCTGGCCAGGCGCTTGGCGATGTCCAACGCCACGCGCTTTTCCTGCTCACCCCGGGCACCCACGGCGCCTGGGTCTTTACCGCCGTGCCCGGCATCGATTACCACCAGCAAGTCGCGTTCACGGCCACGCGAGGCCAGCGCGGTAGCCGGGGCTGCGAGGGGCGCAAGGCGCTTGTCAGTGCCCGTTGGCAACCACAGCTCCAGCCTGCCCCCGCGATGATGCAACTCACCCTGAATACCTGGCCCGGCAAGGTCCAGCACGATCCGCAGGTCGCCAAACGAGGTTGTGCCGCTACGAATCGCGACCACCGGTGTGTCGTGCAGGTTCAAGGCAGCCAATGGCGCGCCGAGCTGTGTATTGTGCAGGTCGATGACCACCCGAGGAGGCGATTGCAGGCTGAAACTGTTCGCGACCGCCGGGCCATCAAGGCTCAGTACCAGCTTGGTGACGCCTGGTGAACGCACAATTTCAACATTTCGCAGGCGCTGTGCTGCATAGACCTGCAGCGAAGCGGGAAGGGCCAGCCCCGCCAGTAAAAATTTCAAAAGGCTACGTCTGTCCATACTGCTTCCACACCATGGTTTCTCTGGTACGCACGATAATGTTACGTTATAACACTTATATCGTTTTCTGTACCCAGCCCTCTGCTCAGAAAGAGCAGGCACCAGGGCCTGCCCGGTAGCAGCCAAGGCTTGAACCCATGACGTCGATCATCCAGTTGCACAACACCCTTACTCGCCGCAAGGAACCGCTTACCCCTCAAGACCCGGACCGGGTCACCCTGTATGTATGCGGGCCAACGGTTTATAACTACGCCCACATTGGCAACGCCAGGCCAGCCATCGTCTTCGACGTGCTGGCCAGGGTATTGCGCCAGGGGTATGGCCAGGTTGTTTACGCCCGCAACTTCACAGACGTGGACGACAAGATCAACGCAGCCGCGCACGCCTGCGGGCTGCCCATTTCGGCGATCACCGGGCGCTACATCGAGGCCTACCACGACGACATGCGTGCGCTGGGCGTCGCCGCACCGGACCTCGAGCCACGCGTTACCGATCACATACCGGATATCATCGAACTGGTGGAAACGCTGATCGAACGTGGCCATGCTTATGTGGCTCAAGGGCATGTGTTGTTTCACGTGCCCTCCTACGCGGCTTACGGCCAACTGTCGGGCCGCCGCCCGCAAGACATGTTGGCTGGCGCCCGCGTGGAAGTGGCCCCCTACAAGCGTGACCCGCTCGACTTCGTGCTGTGGAAGCCCTCCCCGGCGTCCATGCCCGGCTGGGGCAGCCCTTGGGGCCGAGGCCGGCCAGGCTGGCACGTGGAGTGCTCCGCCATGATCGGGCGACACCTGGGCCACACCATCGATATTCACGGCGGTGGGCAGGACCTGATCTTCCCTCACCACGAGAACGAGATCGCACAGGGCACCTGCGCGCACGGTGCGCTGTATTGCGGAATGTGGGTGCACAACAGCTTTGTTACGGTGGATGGGCAGAAAATGTCCAAATCCCTGGGTAACGTGTTGCTGGTGCGGGACTTACTGAAACAAGCGCCCGGCGAAGCCATCAGGCTAGCGCTGCTTTCAACCCATTATCGACGCCCACTGGACTGGAACGCGCACCGGTTGCAGATGGCAGTGCAAACGCTGACCAACTTCTACAGGTCGTTGCAGCAGGCCTGTGCCGTCGCCCTCCCATCGCCTGTCGGTCCAGACCCACAGGTGCTCGCCGCACTGAACAATGACCTAGGGGTGGCCAAGGCATTGGCGCGTCTGCATGCATTGCGCGCAGCGCTGGACAATGCCACCAGCGCACACTCGCGTTCGCAGCTGGCTGCCAGGCTGGTCGCCTCCGCCCGGCTGCTGGGCCTGCTGCAGCAAGCGCCGGAGCAGGCATTGACGCAACTGGCGCCCCACACAGAATATGACTCAGCCACTCACCGCCACCGGCAGTACCTTGAGGCAACACTGCTGGCCCGCGAGCGCGCACGGCGCGCCGGGGACTACGCCACCGCCGATGCGTTGCGCGCCGAACTGCTGGCGGCAGGCTTCGGCATCGAAGACACTGCGCAAGGCGCCCGACTGCGCCCCTGCGCCAGGAGCGTGATATGAAACAGTGGCCACGTCTGGCACTCGTCGCTCTGATCCGCGGCTACCAGCTGATCATCAGCCCTCTGCTTGGGCCGCGCTGTCGGTTCTACCCTTCCTGTTCACACTACGCCATCGAGGCCCTACGGGTGCACGGCGCTGGGCGGGGCAGCTGGTTGACGCTGCTTAGGCTGCTGCGGTGCCATCCGCTAAACCCAGGCGGGGTCGACCCGGTGCCGCCTAGAAAAAACAGTACTGATGCGCCGTGAGCCCCTTCAACGCGCATCCGGTTCCTGCAGCCCGATACAGAGCTCGTAAAACCGCGCCGCCACCCGTGATGGGCTGGCAGCATGGGGCATCAGGATTGAAAAGCGCCTGACCAGCGCCTGTGGCGCGATGGGTATTCTGCACAAGGCGCCATCCTCGTGCCGGATCGACATGGCCGATACAAAGCCAATGCCCATGCCCGCACGCACCGCCTCCTTCACCCCTTCTACCCCCGCAATCTCCAGGGCCACTCGCATCGCCACCCCACTGCGGGCGAAGGCCCGCTCTACGATCTGCCGCACCCCGGAGCCACCCTCGCGCAGCACCAGCGGGTAAGCCCCCAGTGCTGCCATGGTTTGCGAAGCCGTGCCAGCCAGCGGGTGGCCGCTAGGCACGATGGCGACAATCTCGTCTTCTCGCCACGCTGTGACCTCGGTGCCCACGGGCAATGCCTGGCCAGCCGGGCCCTCGATCATGGCGATGTCTACGCTGTCCAGCGCTGCCAGAATCTCGGCAGTGTTGCCCTGGGTGGTGGTGATGAGCACGTCAGGGTAGCGCGCCTGGAAGTCGGCAATCAGATAGGGCAGCAGGTAGCTGGCTGGCGTGGTACTGGCACCGATGCGCAAGGTGCCCCGCTCCAGCCCGCGCATGGCTTCCCGCAGCGCCTGGGCCTGGCGGTAGGTGTCGCGCAGGCGTGTGGCGTGTGCGAGCAACTGCAGGCCGGCGTCAGTGAGCTTTACCCCGCGGCCCGCCCGTTGATACAGAGGCTCGCCAAAGGTCTCCTGCAGCACCTTCAGCTGCCCCGACACGGCGGGCTGGGACAGATGTAGTGCCTGCGCCGCGTGGCTGATATTGCCGTACTGGGCGACGGTGGCGAAGGTTATAAGCTGTTCTGGTGTCATGAAAGTAAAGTATCAGCTGTGGAGATATTTGCCATTTCAAATTACGATTTTTTATAAGCTTATAACCAGATTATCGTGGCCCTGTCTTATCCCCTGCCAGGTGAATGCCATGATCACGTCTTCCACCCCCTCGGCGGCAACCCCGGTACTGACCACCCGCGGCCGGCTCAACGGTGTGCTGTTCGTGGCACTCTTCGCCCTCGCCGTCACCCAACTGGCCGCCATGCCCTTCATCGCCGGCCTTGGTATCAGCCCGCTGATCATCGGCATTGTTGCGGGTGCGCTGTATGGCAATGCGTTGCGCGAGGGGCTGCCGGCCAGCTGGGCTGCAGGTGTGAACTTTTCTGCACGCGGCCTGCTGCGTATCGCCGTCGCCCTGTTCGGGCTGCGGGTAAGCCTGCAGGAGATCGCTCAGGTGGGTTGGCCAGGGCTGCTGGTGTCTGTACTGGTGGTGGGTAGCACACTGTTGATCGGCCTGTGGTGCGGCACCCGGCTGCTGGGGCTGGACCGCGACACAGCCCTGCTCACGGCCGCAGGCAGCGCGATCTGCGGCGCTGCGGCAGTGCTGGCATTCGAGTCGGCGCTGCGCAGTGCCCCACACAAAAGTGCCATGGCGGTGGGCAGCGTGGTGCTGTTCGGTACCGTGTCAATGCTGCTGTACCCGGTGCTGGTCAACAGCGGCTGGCTGCACCTTGATACCCTGGCCGCCGGGCTGTGGGTGGGCGGCACACTCCACGAAGTGGCGCAAGTGGTGGGAGCAGCCAGCAACATCAGCCCGCAGGCTACCTATATTGCCACGATCGTGAAGATGACCCGGGTCATGATGCTGGTGCCGGTGCTGCCGCTGGTGGGTGTGTGGGTGAACCGCACACGCCAGGCCGGGCTGGCCCAGGGCAAAGGCCGCATCAACGTGCCGTGGTTCGCCTTTGGTTTCCTCGCACTGGTGGTGGTGAACTCGCTGCAGGTACTGCCGGCAAGCTTCACCCAGGCCGTAAATGGGTTGGACACCTTCGCGTTGACCATGGCCATGACTGCCCTGGGCATGGAGACGCGTATCGATCAGATCCGCCAGGCAGGGCCGCGAGCACTGATTACCGGGGCGATCCTGAACCTGTGGCTGCTGGTCGGCGGCCTGGGCATCACACTCGGCGTGCTGAAGCTGCTGGGGTAATGGGCCATTTGGAGGCTTTTTTTCTACCCCCCTCGTTGCCGCCCACATTTCTCGGTATGGTGTTGTCAAAGAAGGATGTTTTACCCGCACAGGAAAGACTTAGATGCCTCAACGCCATGTCATCAATGCATCCGTCAGCCCCAAAGGCAGCCTGGAGACGCTGTCACAACGTGAAGTGCAGCAACTGAGCGAAGCCGGCTCCGGCAGCCTCTACACCTTGTTCCGCCAGTGCGCCCTGGCCATCCTCAACACCGGCGCCCATGTCGACAATGCCAAGACCATCCTCGAGGCCTACCAGGACTTCGAAGTGCGTATCCACCAGCAGGACCGTGGCGTACGCCTGGAGCTACTGAACGCGCCCGCCGACGCGTTCGTCGATGGCGAGATGATCGCCAGCACCCGTGAAATGCTGTTCAGCGCCCTGCGCGACATCGTCTACACCGAGAGCGAGCTGGCCAGCCAGCGCATCGACCTGGAAAGCTCCCAGGGCATTACCGATTATGTCTTCCACCTGCTGCGCAACGCCCGCACCCTGCGCCCGGGCGTGGAACCGAAGATGGTGGTGTGCTGGGGTGGCCACTCGATCAGCACCGAGGAATACCAGTACACCAAGAAGGTCGGCCACGAGCTGGGCCTGCGCAAGCTGGATATCTGCACCGGCTGCGGCCCGGGTGTGATGAAGGGCCCCATGAAGGGCGCCACCATCGCACATGCCAAGCAGCGCATGCCGGGCAGCCGTTACCTGGGCCTGACCGAGCCGGGCATCATCGCCGCCGAGGCGCCTAACCCGATCGTCAACGAGCTGGTCATCCTGCCAGATATCGAAAAACGCCTTGAAGCGTTTGTGCGTGTCGGCCACGGCATCATCATTTTCCCGGGCGGTGCGGGCACGGCGGAGGAGTTCCTCTACCTGCTGGGCATCCTCATGCACCCGGACAACCAGGATGTACCGTTCCCTGTGGTACTGACCGGGCCCCGTAGCGCCGAGCCCTACCTGCAGCAATTGCATGCGTTTGTCGGCGCGACCCTGGGCGAGGCAGCGCACCGGTTCTACCAGATCATCATCGACGACCCGGCAGAGGTAGCCCGGCACATGGTGGAGGGGCTCAAGCAGGTGAAGCAGTTCCGCCGTGAACGTAACGATGCGTTCCACTTCAACTGGCTGCTCAAGATCGAAGAAAGCTTCCAGCGGCCGTTCGATCCCACGCACCAGGCAATGGCCGACCTTGCGCTGCGCCGCGACCTGCCGCCGCACGAACTGGCGGCGAACCTGCGCCGGGCGTTTTCCGGCATTGTGGCGGGTAATGTGAAGGACAAAGGGATCCGCCTGATCGAGGAGCACGGGCCCTACCAGATCCGCGGCGACAGCGCCGTGCTGGACCCGCTGGGGCGTTTGCTGCAGGCGTTTGTCGACCAGCACCGGATGAAGTTACCCGGTGGGGCGGCGTACGTGCCTTGCTACCAAGTGGTGACCTGACCCACCCAACTGCCGCTGCATAAAAGGCAAACCACAGTACTCACGGGCAAAAATAACTGCGCCTGGGCATACAGGCTGAACGTTCCTGGCCCCACGCAAGTCGCAGCACTAAGACACAGACCACTGTGCGCACCCGACCCGTGAGGACCTGCACCATGACCGCAACCCCTGACCAGAGCGCCCTACAGCGCCCTTTGCAGATGACCATCAACGGTGAGCACAAGGCGCTGACCGTATACCCCTGGACCACCCTGCTCGACCTGCTGCGCGAACAGCTGGACCTGGCCGGCACCAAGAAAGGCTGCGACCACGGCCAGTGTGGCGCCTGCACGGTGCTGCGCGATGGCAAGCGCATCAACGCCTGTCTGACCTTGGCGGTGATGTGTGAAGGTGCCGAGCTGGTCACTATCGAAGGCCTGGCCGACGGCGACCGCTTGCACCCCATGCAGCAAGCCTTCATCACTCAGGATGCGTTCCAGTGCGGGTATTGCACACCAGGGCAGATCTGCTCGGCGGTGGGCCTTGCCAATGAAGGGCGAGCCCACAACCGCGATGACATCCGTGAACTGATGAGCGGCAACCTGTGCCGCTGCGGCGCCTACAGCAACATCGTTGCTGCGGTGGAAGAAGCCTTGCCCTTGATCAAAGGGGCACGCCCATGACCCCTTTCAGCTATCACAAGCCGGCGTCACTCGATGAGGCCGTGAGCCTTGCAGGCCCGTCATCACGCTTCATTGCCGGGGGCACCAACCTGGTCGACCTGATGAAGGAAAACGTCGAGCGCCCTGAACACCTGATCGACATCACGGGCCTGGCCCTGAAGGCGATCGAGGAAACCCCCGAAGGTGGCGTAATGATCGGCGCGCTGGTCAGCAATGCCGACCTGGCCTGGCACCCGTTTGTCGAAGCGCGCTACCCCTTGCTGGCCCAGGCCATTCTGGCCGGCGCGTCCCCGCAGCTGCGCAACATGGCCAGCACCGGCGGCAACCTGCTGCAACGCACCCGTTGCTATTACTTCTACGACACTGGTACCCCTTGCAACAAACGCGAGCCAGGCAGCGGGTGCCCCGCGCGCCAAGGCCTCAATCGTATGCACGCCATCCTCGGCGCCAGTGACGACTGCGTAGCCACACACCCTTCGGACATGTGCGTGGCACTGGCCGCACTCGCGGCAGTTGTGCACGTTCACGGGCCCGCAGGGGCGCGGCAAATACCGTTTGCCGATTTCCATCGCCTGCCTGGGGACACGCCGCAGCGTGACAACCAGCTCGCCCAGGATGAGCTGATCACCGGCATCGAGCTGCCCGCTGAACCGTTTGCAGTGCACTGCCGCTATATCAAGGTGCGTGACCGGGCTTCCTATGCCTTCGCCCTTGTGTCGGTGGCGGCTGCGTTGCAGATCGAGAACGGGGTTATTCGCGAGGCGCGCCTGGCGTTGGGTGGTGTCGCACACAAGCCATGGCGAGACCCGTCAGTGGAAGCCCTGTTGCAGGGCAAACCCGCTAGTACCGAGCTGTTCACTCACGCTGCCGATGCCCTGCTGCAGGCGGCGAAACCGCTTGCCCAGAACGGCTTCAAAGTGCCGCTTGCGCGCAGCACCATTATCCGCGCACTGAGCGAGGCCTGCGCAGCCGACAACAGCCAGGGGGGTATGCAATGAACAGTGTCGTGGGAACACCCATGGACCGCGTGGACGGCGCGGCCAAAGTCACCGGCCAGGCCCGTTATGCCGCCGATTACCCGCAAGAAGGCCTGCTGCATGCCAGCGTGGTGTCCAGCACCATCGCCCGTGGTCGGGTGGTGAAGGTGAACAGCGAAAAGGCCCTGCAAGTGCCAGGCGTGATCGCCGTGCTGGACCATACCAACCGCCCGCACGTGTCCAGCTACGATGACGACTACAGCGACGACGACGCCGCCGAAGGCTCGCCCTTCCGCCCATTGTTCAATGATCGCGTACTGTACAGCGGCCAGCCGCTGGCGCTGGTGATTGCAGATACCCTGGAGCTGGCCCGCTACGCCGGCTCACTTGTGACCATTGAGTACAGCCAGGAAGCGCATCAATCCGACTTGCTCGCTGCGCTTGAGCAAACCCACGAAGCCCCCGCCGAAACACCAGAACCTCGCGGTGATTTTGCAGGGCATTTCGCGGGGGCCGATGCCAAGGTGGACGTGACCTACCTGACCGCCAACGAGCATCACAACCCCATGGAGCCCCACGCCTCGACGGTGTGCTATCAGGCCGACGGCAGCCTGGTCATCCACGACAAAACCCAGGGCACGCAGAATTGCCAGGAATACCTGCACAATATCTTCGGGCTGCCCAAAGACAAGCTACGGATCAAAGCGGCTTTTGTCGGCGGCGCGTTCGGCTCCGGCCTGCGCCCGCAGTACCAGCTGCCCCTGGCGGTGATGGCTGCGCTGCACCTCAAGCGCTCGGTGCGTCTCACCCTCACGCGCCAGCAAATGTTCACTTTCGGCTATCGTCCACGCACCCAGCAACGCCTGCGCCTGGGCGTGGATAAACGCCGAGCCCTGGTCGCCATCGGGCACGATGCCATCGGCCAGACATCGCGCTTCGAAGACTTCACCGAACACCTGGTGGAATGGAGCGGCATGTTGTACCAGTGTGACAACGTGGCGTTGAGCTACCGCCTGGCGCCGCTGGATGTCTACACACCCCTGGACATGCGCGCCCCAGGCGCAGGCTCCGGGGTACTGGCGTTGGAGTGCGCGATGGACGAACTGGCCAGTGCCGCCGGGCTGGACCCGGTGGAACTGCGCAAGCGCAACTTCGCCAGCCACAATGCCAACGAAGGCAAGCCCTACTCGAGCAAGGAGCTGCTTGCCTGCTATGAGCAGGGTGCCGAGCGCTTTGGCTGGGCCCGGCGGCAGGCCACGCCCGGGTCCATGCGCGACGGTAACCAGCGCATCGGCTGGGGCATGGCGGGTGGTGTGTGGGAGGCCATGCAGATGAAGGCCAGTGCCAAGGCCAGCCTGGACAGCGCCGGGCACCTGACTGTCAGCAGTGCGACCACTGACATCGGCACGGGTACGTACACGGTGATGACCCAGATTGCGGCCGACGCCGCGGGTATCGACGTAGGTAACGTAACCTTCAAACTGGGCGATTCCTCGTTGCCTACCGCGCCGTTGCAAGGGGGCTCGTTCACCGTGTCGTCGGTTGGCTCTGCGGTACGCCAGGCGTGCCTCACGTTACGCGAACGGCTGATCGAGCGTGCCCGCCAGCAGCGGCCTGAGTTGGCAAGCGAAGCGGATACCGCTTTCACCCTTGAAAACGGCCAGGTGAAGGCCGGCAAGCATTCAGTCCCGTTGGCTGAACTGCTGGCCGTGGACGCTCAGCAATGCCTGGAGGTGCAGGTCGAAGCCAACCCGGACGACAAGCGCAAGCCCTACTCAACCGCTACCCACTCGGCCGTGTTCGTGGAGGTGCAGGTGGACGACGACCTGGGCACGGTCCGCGTTACCCGAGTGGTCAGCGCGGTGGCGGCCGGGCGCGTTGTCAACCCAAAGACCGCACGCAGCCAGATACTCGGTGGCGTTGTCTGGGGCATAGGCATGGCGCTGCATGAAGAAAGCCAGACCGACCATGCCCTGGGGCGCATCCTTAACCACAACCTGGCTGAGTACCATGTGCCGGTGAACGCCGACATCGGCGACATCGACGTCATCTTCGTCGAGGAAGACGACCGCGTGGTCAACGCGCTGGGTTCCAAGGGGGTGGGTGAAATCGGCGTGGTGGGTGTGGCGGCAGCGGTGGCCAATGCCATCTACCATGCCACCGGCAAACGTGTGCGTGAGTTCCCCATCACGCTGGACAAACTGATCTGAACGGGCTGGGCCCTCTGGAGCATCCCCATGTCACGCCTGGGCTTTGCCTGCATGTACCGGCACCCTCACCGCAGCCTGGCGGTGAAGGCGCTGGAAACCATCGAACGCACGTTCAACCCGCGTACCACCACCTTGCGTTGGGTCAGCGGGGCCAGCCAGGAGGCGGCCCGCGCCAAACTGCTCGAACTGGTGCAGCACAACCTCGACGCCCAGCTTCGGCTGCTGGCCTATGTCAGCGAGCTGCCCCCTGCCCTGCGCATGTTGCGGCTGAGCAGTGACCTGTTGCCGTTGTACAGCCACCCCAGCGTGGCGCATGTGTACCAGGAAGCCGATTTTCAGGGGCTGATGGCTGAGCGGTTTGCGGCGATCGGCGCCCTGGCGCGTCAGCAGGATATTCGGCTGTCGTTCCATCCTGGCCAGTACTGCGTACTGGGCTCGGATCGCCCGGAGGTGGTGGAGAACAGCCTGGCCGAGTTCGAATACCACGCGGACATGATCCGCATGATGGGCTACGGCAAGGTATTCCAGGACTTCAAATGCAATATCCACATTGCAGGCCGCCTGGGGGGTGAAGGCATCCGGCATGTATGGCCGCGCCTGTCCCAGGTGTCACGCAACGTGATCACGTTCGAGAATGACGAAAAAACCTATGGCCTGGACGACTGCCTGGCACTGGCCGACCTGGCACCGGTGGTGCTGGATATCCACCACTGCTGGATCCACGAGGGCGATTACATCGACCCCGCCGACCCACGGGTGGCGCGGGTGATCGACAGCTGGCGCGGTGTGCGCCCCACGATGCACTACTCGCAACCCCCTGAGCACCTGCAGGCATTGGGCTTCACCGCCGAGCGCAAACTGGTGATGGATGAGTTGCTGGCGCAGGTGAACAAGCGCGACCTGTATGCGCACAGCGCAATGATGTGGAACGACTGGACCAACCGCTACGCGCTGCAGTTCACCCAATGGTTCGACATCATGTTCGAATGCAAGGACAAGAACCTGGCAACCCTGGACTACTACCACCGTTACCTGGCCTGATCTACGGCCCCCGGCAGCCTTCAGTCGCTGCCGGTTCGGCCCTCGGCCTCCACACAGCCATTGCGGCACGTGCACTCGTACTCCGCCTGCGCGCGGGTGGGCAGGTTCAGGCTCAGCCGTATTTTGTCCTGGGTATCGTAGAGGTCATACCCTTGCCCCAGTGCGGATGGAAAGCCGATGCGTCGTGGGTGTATTTCTCGTATCAACGGTACAGCGGGAACCACAACGAAGCGCGTCTGCATGATCGTCCCTCTCCGGCAGTACCTTAGTATTAGTCCTGCTATGAGAAAGCATCAAGCACACTCATGCAATTTGGCGCCCGATTGCCGGTTGCCCTGACCTACGGTAGTGGCTGGCCCTGACGCATCGTTCAACGGCAGTTTCAGACGCTGCGGGTAAGCCCGCCATCCACCCTGATGTTCTGGCCTGTTATATAGGCGGCGCCGTCGCTGGCCAGGAACCCGACCGTGGCGGCGATCTCATCGCTGCTGCCGTACCGCTGGAGCGGTACGCTCTCGCGGCGCTGCTCGGTGGCCGGCAAGCTGTCGATCCAGCCGGGCAGCACATTGTTGATGCGAATGTTGTCAGCGGCGTAGGTGTCGGCGTAGATCTTGCTGAAGGCAGCCAGGCCTGCGCGCATCACCGCCGAGGTGGGGAACAGGTCACTGGGTTCGAAGGCCCAGGCGCTGGAGATATTGATGATGACCCCGCTTTGCTGACGCTGCATTACCGGTGTCACCAGCCGCGTGGGGCGGATCACATTGAGCAGGTAGGTGTCCATGCCCAGGTGCCAGTCGTCATCACTGATGTCCAATATCGGCCCCCGGGGGCCATGGCCGGCACTGTTGACCAGTACATCGATGCGGCCCCACTTGCGGACCACTCCCTCGACAAGGCGCTGGAGGTCACCTACCGACTGGTTGCTGCCAGTGATGCCGAAGCCATTCAGCTCCTCAGCCAATACCTCGCCTTTGCCAGATGAGGACAGGATGCCGACCTTGAAACCGTCGGCGGCAAGCCGGCGGGCTGCCGCTGCGCCCATGCCGCTACCGCCTGCCGTGATGATCGCTACCTTTTCAGTTGCCATATTGCCTCCAGTGGTTCGCGGGAAATGCGTGAACTCACGGTAGCAGCGATACCAAGGTGCAGGTAGGCAGCCGGCACTGGGCTAGGCAGTAGATTTTCTATCGCCTGCTTCGGTTTGCAACCAGTCGATCACCGCCTGCAACGTAGGGTGAGGCCGGCCCTTGCGCGGCCAGACCAGATAGAACGCTTTGTCCAGCTGCAGTTGCTGGGGCAGCGCCAACGCCAGCCTGCCGGCGGCAATGTCGTCGCAGACAAACGCGTAACTTGCCAACGCGATGCCCTGCCCGCCCACCGCCGCCTCGATAGCCAGCGAGGTCTGGTTGAAACGTACTGATCGGGCCGCGGCCGGCGGGTGGCCCGGAAATGCCGCGGCGCAAAACGAAGGCCAGAAGTCATGCGCATCGTGCAATGCCACGTAGCGTTGCAACGCGGCAAACGTCTCTGGCGGCCCGTTTTCGCTCAGCAACCCCGGGCTCACCACGGCAACGATGGGCTGCTCCATCAGCAGCAGGGTTTCCAGCCCAGGGCCAAATGGCGGACGACCGTAGCGCGCCGCCAGGTCCACGCCATCGGTATGAAAATGTGAAAGCCGGTCGGTGGCCAGTACCCGCAGGTCAATCCCAGGGTGTAGCTCTGCAAGCTGGCCCAACCGTGGGATCAGCCATTTGGAGGCGAACGTAGGGGTCACGCTGACCGTAAGGTGCAAGGCCGCCGGTCGCAGCGACCGTGTTGCATCGTCGATCATGGCCAGGGCGCTGCGCACGCTGTGGCTATAGGCACGCCCTGCATCGGTCAGCCCGAGCCCGCGTGGCAACCGCTCGAACAGGCGTACCTGCAGGGTGGCCTCCAGCCCACGCACCTGCTGGGCAACGGCCGCCTGGGTTACGCCAATTTCTTCGGCCGCGAGGCGAAAGTTGAGGTGACGGGCCACCACTTCAAACACCCGTAGTGCGTTGAGCGATGGCAGTTCAGGGAAACCGACGGGCATGGGTTGGGTATCTGGGGCTGGATGAGGGTTTGCAGGCTAGCTGCAATGGGGCGGGAAGTCGATCTTGGCCTGGGATGGCAGCGCAGGGTTTCGGATTTTATATGGCCGGCCCCCCCACGCCGACCGGTTTGCGGGTAGACGGGTGTGAAGGCTTACAGGTGCCTGCCTCGAGGGTTTTTTCGCCTGTGAGATCGAGCGCCGCCCGCGCGGCGCATCGCGAGCTGCGCTCGCTCCTACG